>JAEXBT010000055.1 GCA_023393895.1 Pseudomonadota bacterium | reverse complement strand
CGGCTGCGGCGTGTTGAGGGTGCCGTCGGGCAGGCTGGCGCTGGCGTTTTCCCAGAGCGCATCGGTGAGGGCGCGCTGCGGGGTGATATGCGCCTCGTAATAGCCCTCGTAGTCGGTGCTGGTGGAGTGCCCGATATCGTGGAAGCGGAGTTGCAAGGGCAGCCCCGGCACTTCGTCGCTTTCGAAGCGTCGGTAGGTATCGAGCAGATTGTCCCACCATCGCGCGTCTTCCTGCGGCCCGCCTTCGGGCTTCTCGGCCAGTACGCGCCCCATCAGGTGCACGCCTTCGGCGTCGCCATAACCACGGTAGGCCGCGATGTGGCGCGGACGCAGCGCGCGGAAGCGGTCACGGAAGCGCAGGCGCATCGCGTCGAGGTGATCGTCGGCGTCGATCACCGCGCGCTTCAGGTAGTCGCTGACGTGCGCGGGCCAGCCTGTCCTCGAAACCTCCGACATCAGCCGTTGCCGCGGCGTTCGGTGGGACGCGCCTTGCGGTCGCGCAGCAGGGCGCTGATGACGATGCCAAGCCCCAGCACCACGGCCACCACGAACAGCAGCAGGGCGAGTGCGGGATAGCCGAAGAGGCGGGTGCCGCCTTCGCTGCGCATCAACATGGCCGAGGCGAGGATCAGCGACGCGATGATGATGCCGGTGCTGATCCGGTTGGCGATCTTCTGCAGGTTCTCGACGAGATAGGAATCCTCAAGTCCGCTCATCCGGACCGAGAGCCGGTTCTCGGCGAGCAGGGTGAGGATGTCCGAGACTTTGCGCGGCGATTCGCGGACCAGTGCCTGCAGTTCCATCGCCTCGCTGGCAAGTTTGGCTGGAGAGAACGACTTGCGCAGTCGCTTGCGCATCACCTGCTCGAGGTGATCCTCGACCACCGCCTTGACGTCCATCTGCGGATCGAGCGCCTTCGAGACCGCTTCCAGGTTCAACAGCGTCTTGCCCAGCAGGCTGAGTTCCGGCGGTGTACGCAGTCCGCAAGCGGAACCGAGCAGGGTGAGGTCCAGCACCAGCCGGCCCTCGGAATGTGAGTGCGCGCCGCTGCGCGCGGCATAACGCGCGACCATCTGCCCGACTTCGCGCTCGTAGCGCTCGCCATCGAAATCCTCCAGCCGCGTGCCCATCGAAACGGCTTCGCGTGCGACCTCCTCGCCGCGGCCATCGACAGCGGCGAACAGCAGCTTCAGCAGCTGCTCGCGCCGGCGCGGGGGGATGTGCGCGACCATGCCCAAGTCGAGCAGGGCGAGGCGCTCGTCGGTGGTGACCAGCAGGTTGCCGGGGTGCGGATCGGCGTGCAGCTCGCCGTGCACGAACACCTGGTCGAGGTAGGCGCGCATCAACGCGGTGGCGAGAGCGCCCAGGTCCTGTTCGGTGCGCCGGAGCCCGGATAGCTCAGTCGCCTTGACGCCTTCGACCAGCTCCATCACCAGCACGCGTGCGCGGGTGTAATCCCACACCGGCATCGGCACGAACAGTTCGGGGTAGGGCGCGAAGTGAGACGCGAAGCGCTCGAGGTTCTCGGCCTCGACGCGGTAATCGAGTTCGGCCAGCAGCGTCTTGCGGAACTCATGGACCCAGTCGGCAAAGCGCATCCGGCGGCCGAGGTCGGTGTGCCGATCGGCCTTGACGGCCAGTGACGAAAGCGCGTCGAGGTCGTCGCGGATCTGCCGCTCGATATCCGGACGCTGCACCTTGACCGCGACGCGCCGGCCGTCGCGCAGGGTGGCGCGATGCACCTGCGCCAGCGACGCGGCGCCGATCGGCACTTCCTCGAACGTGTCGAACAGGTGGTTGAAGCGCACGCCCAACTCGGATTCCACCTGCGCACGGATGGTATCCAGCGGCAACGGCTCGACGTCGTCCTGCATCCGTTCGAGCGCCGCGATGTACTCGGCCGGCACCATGTCGGGCCGCGTCGAAAGCGCCTGCCCGATCTTCACGAAGGTCGGGCCGAGCGCCTCCAGATCGTCCACGAACTGCTCCGGCCGGCCCTCTTCCGCCGCTGCGGTGGAATCGGTCGCCACTGCGGCCGCATCCATGCCGGAGAAGATGCCGGCACTGCGGTACTTCAGCAGGAAGCCGACAATCTGCGCGGTGCGGGCAAGGCCGGTGGCCGGTCCGGCGTCGGCGGCGGTCGGTGCAGGGGGTTCGCTCATCATCGGGCCACGGATTGGGGTGCCTCTTTATGCCCGGCACGTGATGATGGAGGCATGAAGCGGACCGGGCCGGCGCCCTGCGCGATCAGAGATCGCGGTGGTAGAGCACCTGGGTCGAATCGTCGGGGTCCGGCGTCGAGGTGAAACCGTGCACCGGAGCGAACGCACGCATGTAGCGGTTGTCGGCACTGTCGATCGACACCATCCGCCGCAGCCCGCGTTCCCGTGCAGCCTGGACCAGACGCTCGAGCAAGGCACCCTTCAGGTTGCTGGGGCGCCACGCATCGCGCACGACCAGAGCGATCTCGCAGGCTTCCGGATCGGTGCCCACGGCATAACGGGAGACCCCGACGATCGCGCCAGCCTCGCTGCCGTCGCAGGCGATCGCGACGAAGGCCTCGTCGTTGGCATGGTCCACGTTGAGCAGGCGGTCGAGCAGGGCCTCGCTCGGGTCGTTCATCTGTTCGAGGAAGCGATAGCGGCGGACTTCCGGCGAGAGCGCGAGGATGAATTCGCGTTCGGCTTCGCGGTCGCGCGGACCGATCGGGCGAATCTTGACCTCGCGGCCGTTGTCGAGGCGCATGCGCTCTTCGGGGGCGTTCATCACGGCATTCTCCGGGCGGTGGGCCCATTCTCGGGCGCAGACATGACACGCCATTGATCCGGCTCAAACCCGATGCCTACCCCGACCCTCTGGACCCTGGGGCATTCCACCCATCGGTGGGAAGTCTTCGTGGCGATGCTGCAGGAAGCCGGGATCGCCGTGCTGGCGGACGTGCGCCGCTTTGCCGGGTCGCGCCGCAACCCGCAGTTCTCGCGCGACGTGATGCCCGCTGCACTGGCCGAGGCGGGCATCCGCTACTGGCCGTTGCCGGCACTTGGCGGACGCAGGAAGCCGGTGCCGGACTCGCCGAACACCGCGTGGCGGGTCGAGGCATTCCGCGCGTACGCCGACCACCTGGCCAGCGCGGAGTACGTCGAAGCACGCGAGGCGCTGATGGCCACCGCCTTGCACGAAAGGACCTGCGTGATGTGCGCCGAGGCGCTTTGGTGGCGCTGCCATCGGCGGTTGATCGCCGATGATTTCACCGCGCGCGGCTGGGACGTGGTGCACCTGATGGCGCACGGGAAGTCTGAGTTGCACGTGCTCAATGCCGATGCGGTGATGGCGGATGGCGTGCTGACCTATCCCGGCGCACAGGCGCGCCTGCTCTAGCCCGTTCGGATCAGCGGTAGCCCTGCGCCTGCAGCTCGAACAGTTCGGCATAGCGGCCGCCTTCGGCCATCAGCTGCTCGTGGGTGCCGCTCGCCTCGACCTTGCCGTCGGCCAGTACGAGGATGCGGTCGGCCATGCGCACGCTGGAGAACCGGTGGCTGATCAGTACCGCAGTCTTGCCTTCGCCCAGCTCCTTGAATCGCTCGAACACCTCGTATTCGGCGCGCGCGTCGAGCGCGGCGGTCGGCTCGTCCAGGATCATCACCTGGGCATCGCGCATGTAGGCGCGGGCGATCGCGATCTTCTGCCACTGCCCGCCGGACAGGTCCACGCCTTCGCGGAAACGGCGTCCGACGATCTGGTCGTAGCCCTTCTCGAGCCCGGTGATGACCTCGTCGGCCATGCCCTTGCGCGCGGCTTCCTCGATGCGGGCGCGGTCGTCCATCGCCTCGATCTGGCCCACCGCGATGTTCTCGGCGGCGGTCAGGTGGTAGCGCACGAAATCCTGGAATATCACCCCGATGTTGGCGCGCAGGTCGTCGAGGTCGTAATCGCGCAGGTCGCGGCCATCGAGCAGGATGCGGCCTTCGTCCGGGTCGTAGAGTCGCGCCAGCAGCTTCACCAGTGTGGTCTTGCCCGCGCCGTTCTCGCCGACCAGCGCCAGGACCTCGCCGGCATGCAGCTCGAAAGAGAGATGGCGAAGTGCCCATTTGTTTCCGCCTTCGTAGCGGAAGCCGACATCCTCGAACACGAAGCCCGACCGGATCGGGCGCGGCACCGGCACGGCGTCGGGCTTCGATGCGATTTCCGGCTGGATCTCGAAGAAGGAGTACAAGTCGTCGAGGTACAGCGCCTGGCTCGCCACCTGCGAGAAGCCGGTCAGCAGGCTCTCCAGCAGCTGGCGCAGGCGGCGGAAGCTGCCGGCGAGGAAGGTCAGGTCACCGATGGTGAAGTCGCCCTTCACCGTGCGCCACGCGATGTAGCCGTACGCCACGTAGTAGCCCAGCGTGCCGAGCGCGGCCAGCAAGGTGCCCCAGAACGCGCGCTGCCCGGCCAGCTTGGCATTTGCCGCGTAGAACTTGTCGGAGAGGTAACGGAAGCGCTCGATGAAGAAGCGGTTGAGCCCGAAGATCTTCACTTCCTTCGCGGTTTCGACGCTGGCGCCGGTCTGGCGCAGGTATTCGAGCTGGCGGCGCTCTGGCGTCCACTGGAAGTTGAGCGAATAGTTGAGTGCATTGAAATGCGATTCGCCGACGAACGCCGGGATCAGCGCGATGGCGAGGAGCAGCATCAGCCACGGGGCATAGGCCAGCAGGCCGGCGGCGAAGCTGATCACGGTGATGACGTCCTGGGCCTGCCCGAACAGCTGGCCCATCAGGCTCATCCGCCCCATCGTCTGCCTGCGCGCGCGATCTAGCTTGTCCTGCAGCTCGGCGTCCTCGAAATCCTCGAGGTCGAGCGTCGCCGCATGCTCCATC
>JAEXBT010000241.1 GCA_023393895.1 Pseudomonadota bacterium | reverse complement strand
CGCCAGTTGATGGCCGATGGCCTCGGTCGGCTGAAGCCCGCCGCCGTCGCTCCCCACGGCACGGCGATGGCCTCCACGCCCGCTCCCGCGCCGGCCACGGACCCGGTGGATCCCGTCGGAACGGCGGCCTGATCAAGGCCCGGGTGCTGTCGGAGGCCGCGCGCCTCCGCCGCGAGGCGCAGGCGCGGCTGATCCGGCTCGATGACGCGATCCCCGAGTTGCTGCACGATTCGGGCGTCGGCGGCGTCATCGACCTCGACAAGGTGCCGAGCGACGATCCCTCGCTCTCGCCGATGCAGCTGTGGTGCAACGAATCGCAGGAGCGCTACGTGCTCGGCATCGCCGCCGACCGCATCGACGAGTTCGCCGCGATCTGCGCGCGCGAGCGTTGTCCGTTCGCCGTGGTCGGCTTCGCCACCGCCGAGGAGCGGCTGGTGGTGGGGCGCGGCGCGCGTCCGGAGGCGATCCCGGCCGATCCCGCCATCGATCTGCCGATGGACGTGCTGTTCGGCAAGCCGCCGAAGATGCATCGCGACACCGCGCATCCGGCGGCGGTGCGCTGGCCGGAGCTAGACACCGCGCGGGTGGACCTGCACGAGGCCGGCCTGCGGGTGCTCTCGCATCCCACCGTCGCGGCCAAGAACTTCCTCGTCACGATTGGTGACCGCAGCGTCGGCGGCCTCACCGCGCGCGACCAGATGGTCGGCCCGTGGCAGATGCCGGTGGCCGACTGTGCGATCACCCTGGCCGGCTATGACGGCTTCACCGGCGAGGCGATGGCGCTCGGCGAGCGCACGCCGCTGGCACTGATCGATGCCGCAGCCTCCGCGCGCATGGCGGTGGGCGAGGCCATCACCAACCTGTGTGCCGCGCCGGTGGACGCGCTCGAGCGCATCAAGCTCTCCGCCAACTGGATGGCCGCGGCCGGGCATGAGGGCGAGGACGCCAAGCTGTTCGACGCGGTGCAGGCAGTCGGCATGGAACTCGCGCCTGCGCTGGACCTGTCGATCCCGGTGGGCAAGGATTCGCTGTCGATGCAGGCGCAGTGGCAGGCCGATGGCGAGGCGATGAAGTCAGTGTCGCCGGTGTCGTTGATCGTCACCGCGTTCGCGCCGGTCACGGACGTGCGCCGACAGCTGACCCCGCTGCTCTCTCGCGAGGATGACACCGAGCTGTGGCTGATCGGGCTCGGCGCCGGCCAGCGCCGGATGGGCGGCTCGATCCTCGCCCAGTGCCATGCCTCGTTCGCCGGCGAATCGCCGGACCTGGACGATCCGCAGCTGCTGCGTGGCTTCTTCGAGCTGATCCGCGACGCGCGCGAGGCCGGGCTGCTGCTGGCCTATCACGACCGCTCCGATGGCGGTGTCTTCGCCACGCTGGCGGAGATGGCGTTCGCCTCCCACCTCGGCCTCGACATCACCCTCGATGGCTGGGCCGACAACCATGACGACGACGTCTTCGAGGTACTGTTCAACGAGGAACTCGGTGCGGTGGTGCAGATCCGTGCCGCGGACCGCGCCGCGTTCGCCGACCTCGTCGCCGAGCACGGGCTGATCGAGTGCGCACAGCGCATCGCGCGGCCAACCCGCTCGGATGACATCCGTGTGCTTGATGGTGGAGAGGTGCTGGCCGAGTGGCACTGGCAGGAGCTGTTCGATGCCTGGTGGTCGGTGACCCATGCGATGCAGCGCCTGCGTGACAACCCGCAGTCGGCCGACGAGGAGCGCGAGTCGGCGCGCGATTTCGACGCGCCAGGCCTGCGTCCGGAACTCGCTTTCGATCCTTCCGAGGCGATCGCCGCGCCATACATCGGCAGCGGCGCGAAGCCGCGCGTCGCGATCCTTCGCGAGCAGGGCGTCAATGGCCAGGTGGAGATGGCCGCGGCCTTCATGCGCGCCGGCTTTGACGCCTACGACGTGCACATGAGCGACCTGATCGAAGGCCGCACGAAGCTTGGTGACTTCATCGGCTTGGCGGCCTGCGGCGGCTTCAGCTACGGCGACGTGCTCGGTGCCGGCCGTGGATGGGCCACTTCGATCCTCGAGCGCCCTGCGCTGCGCGCCCAGCTCACGGAGTTCTTCGCACGTGCTGACAGTTTCACCCTCGGCGTCTGCAACGGCTGCCAGATGCTGTCGCAGCTCAAGGACATCATCCCCGGCGCCATGCACTGGCCGCAGCTGCTGCGCAACACCAGCGAGCAGTACGAGGCGCGGCTGGCGCAGGTCGAGGTCGGCGACAGCGCCTCGATCCTGCTGCGCGGCATGGCCGGCTCGCGGATCCCGGTGGTGGTCGCGCACGGGGAGGGGCGGATGGATTTCGCGAGCGCCGACGACCAGGCTTCGGTCGCCGTGGTCGCGCGCTATGTCGAGGGCGATGGCCGCATCGCCACGCGCTATCCGGCCAACCCCAATGGCTCGCCTGAAGGCATTGCAGGCGTGGCCAGCGACGATGGCCGGGTGACGATCCTCATGCCGCATCCCGAGCGCACGCTCGGCGCGATCAACTTCAGCTGGCATCCGCCGGAATGGGGCGATGCCTCACCGTGGTCGCGGATGTTCCAGAACGCTCGGGCGTGGGTCGGCTGATTCGCGCTACAGTGGCGCGAACCTGCCGCCTGCCCGACGCATGAATCCAGACGCGCTGCCCATCGTCCTGCTGCCCATCGGCACCGACGACGCGGCGCTGGATGCCTGCCTCGCGGCGCTCGACGATGGCACCCCCGCAGGCACGCGGGTGTGGCTGCTCGACGACGCGCAGGCCGGGCCGCGCGGCGTGGCAATCATTGAACGCTGGCTGGCCAGCACGCGCCTGCAGGCCGAATACACGCGGCGCCAGCGCCCGGTGGGTGAGGCCGCGCACCTGTCGGAAGGCATCGCGGCGTGCGGCGCACTGGATGTCGCGGTGCTCGCCCCCGATGTCCGTCCTGCACCCGGCTGGTTGCAGCAACTGACCGCCTGCCTGCAACGCGACCCCACCATCGGCAGCGCGACGCCGTGGAGCAATACCGGTGAGTGTGTCTCGTGGCCGCGCATCGGCGAAGTGCAGGATGCCCCGGCCGACCCGCGACGGATCGCCGCGGCCTGCGCACGGATGCCGCCGATGCACCACGAGCTGCCCACTGCTGGCACCCATGCCGTGCTCTTGCGAGGCACGCCACGCAAGCGCAGTGGCGTGCTCGATGGCGAGAGTTTCGAGAGCTGGTCGGCGGCACTCACCGATTACTCGCTGCGACTGGCGGCGATGGGCTGGCGCAATGCGCTGTGCGAAACGGCATTCGTCGCCCGTGATCGCGAGCCATGGCACGGCGATGAGGACCTAGACGTGCTCGCGGTGCGCTGGCCGGACTACCGCCCGCGGCTGGCCCGCTTCCTGATGGACGATCCGCTGCACGCGGCGCGCGCGCAGCTGCAGATGCACTATGACGCGGCCGATGGCGAGTCGCTGCAGGATGACCTGTTCGCGTGAACGTGCAGGACGTTGCCGCGATTGTGGTCACCCATCGCAGTGCCGAGACGATAGGTGCCTGTCTGCAGCGACTGCGCGGCAGTACGGGGGTGGCGGAGATTCGGATCGTCGACAACGCCTCCGATGACGGCACGATGGAAGTCGTCCAGCGCCAGGCGCTCGGGGATCCGCGGCTGCGCTTCATCGCCAATCCGGACAACCCGGGGTTTGCGGTGGCCTGCAATCAGGGCGCGGCTGCCAGCAGTGCGCTTTGGCTCGCCTTCGTCAATCCGGACCTGATGGTGGAAGCCGACACGCTTTCGCGGTTGCGTGACATCGCAGTGGCGATGCCCGGAGAAGCCTTGCTGGGCAGCGAACTGCGTGGCGAGGACGGCCGCCACGACCCGGCTGCACGGCGGAGTGACCCGGATTTTGCAGCGATGCTGCGTTCCTCGCGCGCGCGCGACCTTGCCGTGGCGCGCGATCCGGCATGCTCCGTGCAACCGGTCGATGCGGTTTCAGGCGCGCTGATGCTCCTGCCGCGGACGCTTTTCGAACGAATCGGCGGATTCGACGAAGGCTATCGCCTGCATGCCGAGGATCTTGACCTGTGCCGCCGCGTTCGCGAAGCGGGGGGGCAGGTTGCCATCGCCAACGACATCGAAGTGCTGCACGTACGCGGGGTGTCGTCGCGTTCGCGCCCGTTGTTTGTCGAATGGCACAAGCACCGTGGCTTCTGGCGCTACTTTCGCAAGTTCGACGCGACGCGGCATGGCGTGGTCGCGCGCGCGACAGTGTTCGCGATGATCTGGGTGCGCTTCGCATCCGTGGTGGCGGGCAGGCTGATTGGCAACATCCTGGGGAGGACTGGCTGACGTGTCCGGGGTATCAGACGGGGGAACCTGCGCCAACTGCGCACGTGTGATCGATGGTGCTGAGCAGAGGTTCTGCCCGGCCTGCGGACAGCCGACGCCGACCCGGCGGATCGACTGGCAGTACCTTCGTCATGAATTCGAGCACAGCGTGATGCAGATGGACAGGGGTGCCCTGTTCACGGCCCGGCACCTGTTCATGCGCCCGGGCCATTTCATCCGCGGCTACATTCACGGCGACCGCGCCGGGCACGTCAAACCGCTTCCGATGCTGGTGATGTCGGCAGCTTTCCTGCTGTTGCTGGGCCAGTATCTTCTGGGTGGGGATGTCGTCGGCTCCTCGTTCACCGAAGGACTTTCCGAAGGCATGGCGACAGCCCGGGATCCTGCCATTGACGTGCGTGCTAAGCATCTGGCGGATGGATTCGAGGCAGTGAAAGGGTGGATGAACAGCCACCTGACGTTACTGACGCTCTTGTTGCTTCCCGCGGAGGCACTCGCATTCAAACTGGCCTTCCGGCGGTTCCGCGAGATCAATTACCCGGAGTGGCTGGTGATCACGACGTATCTCACCGTGCAGACATTCTTGATCTGGTCGTTGGCCGTGCCAGTCCAGCGTTACTGGGCGGATGCCCATCCGATCGCGCTGCTCCTGGCAGTCGCATTCAACGTATTCACCTTGATGCAGTACTTCACTGCATATCCGAAATGGAAGGCGATTCTCCGTGCCCTGTTCGGTCTCGGCCTGTTCCAGCTGTTCAGTAACGCGGTGATGATCGTCGGGGTGGCGGTGCTTGCGTTGCAGGCCACGTACGGCTCGTAGAACTCAGCGCCAGCGATTGATCGCATCGCGCGTTTCGCGCGCAACGTCGGCCGCGGCCTCGGCGAATCCCTCACCCGAATACGCGTACAGGATCGCGCGCGAGGAATTGATCATCAGCCCGGCGCCGTTGCTGTCGCGGCCATTGCGCACCACCGCCTCGATGTCGCCGCCCTGCGCGCCGATGCCGGGGATCAGCAGTGGCATGTCGCCGACGATGCCGCGGATCACCTTCAGCTCCTCCGGAAAAGTCGCGCCCACCACCAGCGCGCAATTGCCGTCGGTGTTCCAGCTGCGGGCGATGGTCGCGGCCACGCGCATGTACAGCGGCTCGCCATCGACCATCAGCTCCTGGAAGTCGCGAGAGCCGGGGTTGCTGGTGTGGCAGAGGAAGATGCAGCCGCGGTCATTGCGTTGCAGGAAAGGCTGGGCGGAGTCGAAACCCATGTAGGGGTTCAGCGTGACCGCATCGGCGCCGAAACGGTCGAATGCTTCCACCGCGTACTGTTCCGCGGTGCTGCCGATGTCGCCGCGCTTCGCGTCGAGGATCACCGGCACGTCCGGGTGGGCGCCAGCGATGTGCGCGATCAGCCGCTGCAGCTGCGCCTCGCCATCGTTGTGGGCGGCGAAGTAGGCGATCTGCGGCTTGAACGCGCAGGCGAACTCCGATGTCGCATCGACGATGTCGCGGCAGAAATGGAACAGCGCGTCGGGGTCGCTGACGAACGCATCCGGGAACCTTGCCGGGTCGGGGTCCAGCCCCACGCAGAGCAGGGTGTCCGCAGCGCGCCAGCGTTCGCGGAGTTTGTTGATGAAGTTCATGGCAGTTTCAAGCGGACGGCTCGGCTACATTGTAAGCGGGCCCGGGACTGTGACCTCCATGATCATTCCGTCACTTCTGGACACCGATCTTTACAAGCTGACGATGATGCAGGGCGTGCTGCACCGTTATCCCGGCGCCCGTGCGTTCTACCGCTTCCGCTGTCGTACACCCGGTGTCGACCTGGCCAGGCATATCGACGAGATCGGGGCGAGCATCGATGCGCTGTGCACGCTGCGACTCACGCCTGCCGAACTCGATTACCTGCGCAGCCTGCGCTACATCAAGCCCGACTTCGTCGATTTTCTCGAGCTCTTCGGTCTGCAGCGACGGCATGTTTCGTTGCAACCCTCCAGGCAGGTGCGCGGCGAGCTTGATCTCACCATCGAGGGGCCGTGGCTGCACACGATCCTGTTCGAGGTGCCGATTCTCGCGATCATCAGCCAGACCTGGATGCGGCATCAGCCCGGCATCGAGCTGGAGTCGGCCGAGCGCCGACTGCGCAGCAAGCTCGTGCGCATCCGTGATGGCGCACCGCACTGCACGGTGACTGATTTCGGGACCCGTCGCCGCTTCTCCCACGACTGGCAGGCGCGTGTCCTGCCGGTCTGTCGGGAAGTCCTGGGCGAACGCTTCGTCGGTACCAGCAACGTGCTGTTCGCGATGCAGCAGGGCATGACCCCGCACGGCACGATGGCGCACGAGTGGCTGCAGGCGCACCAGCAACTCGGACCGCGCCTGCGGGACTCGCAGCAGGCCGCATTCGAGGCGTGGGCGCAGGAATATCGCGGCGACCTCGGCATCGCGCTTTCCCACGTGATCGGGCTGCAGGCCTTCCTGCGCGACTTCGACCTCTACTTCTGCAAGCTGTTCGACGGCATCCGCCACGATTCCGGCGATCCGCTGGCGTGGGGCGACGCGATGCTCGCGCACCTGGAGGCACAGCGCATAGACCCGCGGACCAAGACCCTGGTGTTCAGTGACGGGCTGGATGCGGATGCGGTGCTGCGCATCCACGACCATTTCGCGGGACGCTGCAAGCTAGGCTTCGGCATCGGCACCAACCTCACCAATGATGTCGGCCCGAAGCCGCTGTCGATCGTGCTGAAAATGGTTCGCTGCAACGGCCAGCCTGTGGCGAAGATCAGCGACACCCCGGGCAAGGGCATGAGCGACGATCCGGGCTTTGTCGCCTATCTGCGTCAGGTGTTCGGGCTGCCACCGCAATGAGGAACGCCCGGCGATGCCGGGCGTTCTCATGGAACTGCAAGGTGCGCGCGCTTACTTCAGCGCCTTGAAACGCAGCCGTTTCGGGCCGGCGTCGTCGCCCATGCGACGCTTCTTGTCTTCCTCGTACTCGCGGTAGTTGCCCTGGAAGAATTCCACGTGGCTGTCGCCCTCGAAGGCGAGGATATGGGTGGCGATGCGGTCCAGGAACCAGCGGTCGTGGCTGATCACGAAGGCGTTGCCCGGAAACTCCAGCAGCGCGTCCTCGAGCGCACGCAGGGTTTCGACGTCCAGGTCGTTCGACGGTTCATCGAGCAGCAGCACGTTGCCGCCCTGCAGCAGCGTCTTGGCCAGATGCAGGCGGCCGCGCTCACCCCCGGACAGCGAGCCGACCATCTTCTGCTGGTCCTGGCCCTTGAAGTTGAAGCGGCCGATATAGGCGCGTGACTGGATCTCGATGCCGTTGATGTTGAGGATGTCCAGGCCGCCGGCGATTTCCTGGAAGACGTTGTGGGCGCCTTCGAGCTTGTCGCGGCTCTGGTCCACGTAGGCGAGCTGCACTGTCGGACCGAACTCGATGCTGCCCGAGTCGGGCTTCTCAAGCCCCATGATCATCCGGAACAGCGTCGACTTGCCGGCGCCGTTCGGGCCGATGATGCCGACGATCGCGCCCGCCGGCACGGAGAAGGACAGGTCGTCGATCAGCAGGCGGTCGCCGAACTTCTTCGACACGTTCTTGAACTCGATGACCTTGGTGCCGAGGCGTTCGCCCGGCGGGATGAAGATTTCGTTGGTCTCGGCGCGCTTCTGGTATTCCTGCGACTGCAGCTCGTCCAGCCGCGCCAGGCGCGCCTTGCCCTTGCTGCGGCCGCCCTTGGCGTTCTGCCGCGCCCACTCCAGTTCCTTCTGGATGGCCTTCTGGCGGGCCTTCTCCTGGTTCTCTTCCTGCTTCAGGCGTTCGTCCTTCTGCACCAGCCACTCGGTGTAGTTGCCCTTCCACGGGATCCCGCGGCCGCGGTCGAGTTCGAGGATCCACTCGGCGGCGTTGTCGAGGAAGTAACGATCGTGGGTGACCGCGACCACGGTGCCCGGGTAGCGCTGCAGGAACTGTTCCAGCCATTCGACCGATTCGGCGTCGAGGTGGTTGGTCGGTTCGTCCAGCAGCAGCATGTCCGGCTTCTGCAGCAGCAGGCGGCACAGCGCCACGCGGCGCTTCTCACCGCCCGACAGGTTGCCGATCCTGGCGTCCCACGGCGGCAGGCGCAGTGCATCGGCGGCGACTTCCAGCTGGTTCTCCAGCGTGTGGGCGTCGCCGGCGGCGAGGATCGCCTCCAGCCGCTCCTGTTCCTTGGCGAGCGCGTCGAAATCGGCGCCTTCCTCGGCATAGGCGGCGTACACGGCGTCGAGCGCGGCCTGCGCCTGCAGCACTTCGCCCACGCCTTCCTCGACCGCCTCGCGGACGGTCATTTCCGGATCGAGCTGCGGCTCCTGCGGCAGGTAGCCGACCTTGATGCCGGGCTGTGGGCGCGCCTCGCCCTCGAAGTCCTTGTCGACGCCGGCCATGATCTTGAGCACGGTAGACTTGCCGGCGCCGTTCAGGCCGAGCAGACCGATCTTGGCACCCGGGAAGAACGACAGAGAGATGTCCTTGATGATCTGCCGCTTCGGCGGCACGACCTTGGACACCCGGTTCATGGTGTAGATGTATTGCGAGGACATGGGGGCTCCGCGTGCGCGAGGGCCGGCGTGCGCAAGCAGCCGGCCCGGAAAGAGGGGATTGGCGCCGATTATACCGGCTGGGCGGCCGGCTGGCCGGGGCATTGCCGGTCGTGGGCGCGCGAGGCGCGGTCCGGATAAACTGGCGTTTTCCGCCCCGGAGTGGACTGATGTTCAAGCGCAACGAACTCCTGACCGGCTACGACCCCGAGCTGGCACGCGCCATCGCCGGCGAGGTGCGTCGTCAGGAGAGTCATGTCGAGCTGATCGCCTCGGAGAATTACTGCAGCCCGCGGGTGATGTACGCGCAGGGCAGCCAGTTGACCAACAAGTACGCCGAGGGCTATCCGGGCAAGCGCTATTACGGCGGCTGCGAGTTCGTTGACATTGCCGAGCAGCTGGCCATCGACCGCGTCAAGCAGCTGTATGACTGCGACTACGCAAACGTGCAGCCGCATTCGGGCTCGCAGGCCAACCAGGCCGTCTACCTGTCGCTGTTGCAGCCGGGCGACACCATCCTCGGCATGTCGCTGGCGCATGGTGGCCATCTCACCCACGGCGCCAAGGTCAACATCAGCGGCAAGCTGTTCAACGCGGTGCAGTACGGCGTCAATGACGAAGGCCTGATCGACTACGACGAGGTCGAGCGTCTGGCCCTCGAGCATCGCCCGAAGATGCTGGTCGGCGGGTTCAGCGCGTACTCGCGCGTGGTTGACTGGGCGCGCATGCGCCGCATCGCCGACAAGGTCGACGCAATCTTCTTCGTCGACATGGCGCACGTGGCTGGACTGATCGCCGCCGGCGTCTATCCGAGCCCGCTGCCGTATGCGCACGTGGTCACCTCGACCACGCACAAGACGCTGCGCGGCCCGCGCGGCGGCATCATCCTCTCCAAGGACGCGAGCGAGGACCTGGTCAAGAAACTGCAGTCGATCGTCTTCCCGGGCATCCAGGGCGGCCCGCTGATGCATGTGATCGCGGCCAAGGCGGTCGCCTTCAAGGAGGCGCTGGACCCCGAGTTCAAGGCCTACCAGGAGCAGGTGGTGAAGAACGCGCGGGCGATGGCCGAGGTGATCATCGCCCGCGGCTACAAGATCGTGTCCGGTGGCACCGACAACCACCTGATGCTGGTCGACATGATCGGCAAGGAAGTCAGCGGCAAGGACGCGGAGGAAGCACTCGGTCGCGCCCACATCACCGTGAACAAGAACTCAGTGCCGAACGATCCGCGCAAGCCCTTCGTGACTTCGGGCCTGCGACTTGGCACCCCGGCGGTGACCACCCGCGGCTACAGGGAGCCGGATTGCGTGGCCCTGGCGAACTGGATCTGCGACGTGCTGGATGCGCCCAACGACGACAACGTCATCGCCGGCGTGCGTGAGAACGTCGAGAAGCAGTGCGCACAATTCCCGGTGTACGGCTGAACCTTGCACTGTCCGTTCTGCCAGAACAGTGACACCCGCGTCATCGACTCGCGCGTCAGCGACGATGGCGCGACGATCCGCCGCCGCCGCGAATGCGAAGCCTGCGGTGAACGTTTCTCCACGCTGGAGACGATCGAACTCAAGCTCCCGGCGATCATCAAGTCCGATGGACGCCGCGAGCCGTTCGACGCGCGCAAGCTGCGGCTGTCCTTCGATCGCGCGCTGCACAAGCGGCCGGTGTCCGAAGAGCAGATCGAGGCCGCGGTGCGCGGCGTGGTGCACGACCTGCGGATGACCGCCGAGCGCGAGCTGCCTTCGCGCCGCGTCGGTGAGTTCGTGATGGCGCAGCTGCGCAAGCTCGACCAGGTGGCGTTCGTGCGTTTCGCCTCGGTCTATCGTGCGTTCGAGGACGTGGCCGACTTCCGCGAGGAACTCGACCGCCTCGAACGCGACATTCCGGGCGAAGGACAGCTGCCGTTGCTCGGCGGCATGCCGGCCCGCAACGAAAAGAAGCGCCGATGAGCGAAACATTCAACGTGCTCGACCATCAGATGATGGCGCGCGCCCTGCAACTGGCCGAACGCGGCATCTGGACCAGCAAACCCAACCCGATGGTCGGCTGCGTGCTGGTGCGCGATGGCGAGGTCGTCGGCGAAGGCTGGCACGCACGCGCTGGCGGCCCGCACGCCGAGGTGATCGCGCTCGAGGCCGCCGGCCAGGCCGCGCGAGGCGCGACCGCCTACGTCACCCTCGAACCTTGTGCGCATACTGGCCGCACCGGTCCCTGCGCCGACGCATTGGTTGCGGCGGGTGTGGCGCGCGTGGTTGCGGCGATGCGCGATCCGTTTCCGCAGGTGGATGGCGCCGGTTTCGAAAGACTTGCGGCCACTGGCATCGCCGTGCAATCGGGCCTGATGGAAACACAGGCGCGCAAGCTCAACCGCGCGTTCTTCTCGCGCATCGAACGCGGCCGCCCGTGGGTGCGGGTCAAGCTGGGCGTCAGCCTGGACGGACGCACGGCGCTCGCCAACGGCGAATCGCAGTGGATCACCAGCCCGGAGGCGCGCGAGGACGTCCACCGCTGGCGCGCGCGGTGCGGTGCGCTGCTGACCGGCGCCGGCACCGTGCTCGCCGACAACCCGCACCTGACCGTGCGCCTGCCCGAGGGTGCCGAGTTCGTGCCGCCGATGCGGGTGGTGCTCGATCCCGGCCTCGCCACCGTTGCCCGCGGCAACGTGCGCGAGGGAGACGTCCCGACGCTCTATTTCCATGCGCCCAACGCCAAGCCGCCGCGGGACATCCCGCTGCAGCGGCATCCGGTCACCGTCGAGCGCGGCATGCTCGACCTCCGGGAAGTGCTGGCCGAACTAGCACGCCGCGAGGTCAACGAGGTGCAGGTCGAGACCGGCGCCACGCTGGCCGGCCCGTTCCTCAAGGCCGGTCTGGTCGACGAACTGCTGATCTACATCGCGCCGGAACTGCTGGGTGATACCGCGCGGCCGATGTTCGACGGCCTCGGCATCGAGCGTATGGCTGACGCGCTCCGCCTGCGCATGGTCGACGTGCGCCAGATCGGGCCGGACCTGCGCCTGCTGCTGCAGCCGGAGGCGACGGACTGATGTTCACCGGTCTGGTCCAGGGTGTCGGGCGCCTGCGCGCCATCGAGCCGCGTGGTGGCGACGCGCGCCTGCACATCGAGGCCGGCAGCCTGCCGTTCGACTCGGTGGCGCTGGGTGAGAGCATCGCGGTCAACGGCGTCTGCCTGACCGTGGTCGCGTTCGATGACACCTCGTTTGCCGTGGATGCCTCTAACGAAACGCTCGGACTGACCACGCTCGGGACCCTCGGAGAAGGCGCGGCGCTCAACCTCGAGCGGGCGATGCAGGCGCATGACAGATTCGGGGGGCACGTGGTCAGCGGGCATGTGGATGGCGTCGGTCGCGTGCTCGACATCCAGCCCGATGCGCGCGCGCAGCGCTGGCGCTTCGCGATGCCCGCGGCACTGGCGAAGTACGTGGCGAAGAAGGGCTCGATCTGCGTGGACGGCGTCAGCCTGACCGTCAACGAGGTCGATGCGGATGCCTTCGAGGTGGCGCTGATCCCGCATACGGTCGCGCATACCGCGTTCTCGCAGGCGCGCGTCGGCGACGCCGTGAATCTTGAAATCG
>JAEXBT010000051.1 GCA_023393895.1 Pseudomonadota bacterium | reverse complement strand
TGGCGGTGATCAGGCCGATGTCGGTATAGGCGCGCGCGGTGCCGCTGTGGTAGTTGCCGGTGCCCATGTGCACGTAGCGGCGCAGGCGGCGGCCCTCGCGGCGCACCACCAGCAGCATCTTGGCGTGCGTCTTGAAGCCGACCACGCCGTACACCACCTGCACGCCGGCCTCCTGCAGGCGGTCGGCAAGGCCGAGGTTCGCCTCCTCGTCGAAGCGCGCGCGCAGCTCCACCACCACGGTGACGTCCTTGCCGTTGCGCGCGGCCTGCACCAGCGAATCGACGATCGGCGAATCCTTGCCGGTGCGGTACAGCGTCTGCTTGATCGCCAGCACGCTCGGGTCCTCAGCTGCCTGGCGGATCAGCTCAAGCACCGGGGTGAAGGCATCGAAGGGGTGGTGCAGCAGCAGGTCGGCCCGAGCCACGCGGGCGAACAGCGTCTCGGCATCGTCGAGCTGGCGCGGATGCATCGGCGGGAACTTCAGCTCGGGCCGGCGCACCGCATCGTAGACCTGGATCACCCGGTTGAGGTTGACCGGGCCATCGATGCGGTACACCGCGTTCTCGGTCAGTTCGAAGTTGTCGAGCAGCATCCGCACGATGTCTGGCGGGCACTGCGCGGAGATCTCGAGGCGCATCGCACGCAGGTAGCCGCGGCCGACCAGTTCGTCGCGCAGCGCGAGCGCGAGGTTGTCAACTTCCTCCTCGTCCACGATCAGCTCGGAATTGCGCGTCACCCGGAACTGGTAGGCGCCCTTGACCGCCATGCCCGGGAACAGCTCGTCCATGAACGCCGACAGCAGCGAGGACAGGAACACGAAATCGTGGAAGCGGTCGCCATCACCGTCCGCGTCCGGCAGGCGAATGATCCGCGGCAGCGAGCGCGGCGCGCGCACGATCGCCAGATGCGCCTCGCGGCCGAAGGCATCGCGGCCCTCCAGCTTCACCACCAGGTTGAGCGACTTGTTGAGGATCTTCGGGAACGGATGCACCGGGTCCAGCCCGAGCGGCGACAGCACCGGCAGGATCTCGCGGCGGAAGTACGCGCGCAGCCACTCGGTCTGCTCGGGCGTCCATTCCGGGCGGTCGAGAAGGCGGATGCCTTCACGCTCCAGCGCCGGGCGCAGCTCGTCGTAGAAACAGCGGTACTGCGCATCGACCAGCTCGGCGGCACGGTCGTGGATGCGGGTCAGGATGCTCGCGTGCGACAGGCCGTCTGCCCCGCGCGCCAGCCCGAGGTCATGCGCGTGGCGGACGGTGGCGGCGCGGATCTCGAAGAACTCGTCGAGGTTGGTGCAGGAGATGCACAGGTAGCGCAGCCGCTCGAGCAGCGGCACCTCCGGGTTCTGCGCCTGCGCGAGCACGCGGAAGTTGAAGTCGAGCTGTGACAGTTCGCGGTTGAAGTAGAGCGAGCTGTCGGTGAGGGGAATCTTCTTGGGCGCGGGCATGGTCAGGCCGATGGTGGGGCAAGTGCGGGCGCGCGGCAACGCTCGGCAGGGAAGATGCAGGAGAAGGTGCTGCCGGCGCCGACCTCGCTCTCGATCGTCAGGTGCGCGCCGTGCAGGCCGAGCACGTGCTTGGCGATGGCCAGCCCCAGCCCGGTGCCGCCGGTCTCGCGCGAGCGGCTGGTGGAGACGCGATAGAAGCGTTCGGTGATCCGTGGCAGGTGGCTGGCGGGAATGCCGTAGCCGCTGTCGCGGACCCGCAGCGCCACGCCGCCCCCGTCCGGCTCGAATCTGATCTCGATGCGGCCACCGGCCGGCGTGTAGCGGACCGCATTGCTGACGAGGTTGGAGAACGCGCTGTGCAACTCCTTGGTGGAACCCCAGAGGTCGCAGCCGGCATTGTCCTCCACCTCGACCTGGTGACGGCCCTGGCTGAGCGCCTCGGCTTCGCGGCGCAGGGTGGCCAGCATCGAACGCATCGAGACCGGCTCGTCAGGCGAGCGCTCGTGCGCGTCCAGCCGCGAGAGCGCCAGCAGGTCCTCAACCAGCTGGTTCATCCGCGCCGACTGCCGGCGCATTTCGCAGAGGATCGGTGCCCACGCTGGTTGCTCCTCGGGATCGAGCATGTCGAGGTAGCCGTGCAGCACCGTCAATGGGGTGCGCAACTCGTGCGAGACGTTGGCGACGAAGTCGCGGCGCATCTGCTCGAGCCGCATCATCTTGCTGACATCACGGGCCACCAGCAGCCAGAGTTCTTCGGAATAGGGGATCAGGCGCAGGGTCAGCCGCACCGAGGGGTCGACCGGCGAGGCCTCGTCCAGCAGCACCTCGGCGTGGCGCCCGCTGGCCAGCCAGTTCGGCACCGAAAGCCCCTGCAGGCGCGGGCCGATCGGCGTTCCCGAGTCACGCGGATAGGAGAGGCCGAGCAGGCGCTCGGAAGCCTCGTTGAACCAGATGGCGCGCTGGCTGTTGCGCTCCACCACCACGATCGCGTCCGGGAGGACCGCGGCGGCGGCGCGATACGCGCGCAGCATCGCCACCAGGCGCTTCTTGCGCGTCAGTGTCTCCGCCTGCGAACGCGAGAGCAGGCGTTCGAGTTCGTTCCAGATGCCGCTGCGCTCGGGCACCTGCACGTGGCGGCGCTGGGTGAGGTGGCCGAGGATCCGGCGCAGCCGCCAGTAGTGCCAGCCGAGGATGACCAGTGAGCCGATCGCGAGCACCATCCAGAAGTGCCCGGAGGCCAGTCCCACGGCGGCGGCGAGCAGCAGCAGCCCGGCCATCGCGGCGAGCGTGCGTCGCCAGGCCTGGCGTGCGTGCGTGGTCATCGCGCCTCAGGTCGATGCCGAGAACCGGTAGCCGGCGCCGCGGACGGTCTGCACCATGTGCTCGAGCCCGGTCGGCTCCAGCGTCTTGCGCAGGCGTCGGATGTGCACGTCCACCGTGCGCTCCTCGACATAGACGTTGCCGCCCCAGACATGGTCGAGCAGCTGCGAGCGGGTGTAGACGCGCTCGGGATGGGTCATGAAGAAGTGCAGCAGGCGGTATTCGGTCGGGCCGATCGCCACCGGCGTGGCGACATCGCCCACCTGCGCGAACACCCGATGGGCGGCGCCATCAATGCGCAGCGCGCCGACGCTCACGTTGCCTTCCTCGTCGTCCTCGCGCGTGCGCCGCATCACCGCACGGATCCGCGCCAGCAGCTCGCGCGCCGAGAACGGCTTGACCACGTAATCATCGACGCCCGCCTCCAGGCCACTGACGCGGTCGTTCTCCTCGCCGCGGGCGGTGAGCATGATGATCGGGATGTCGCGGGTCATGCTGTCCTTGCGCCAGCGCCGCGCCAGGTCCAGGCCGCTGGTGCCCGGCAGCATCCAGTCCAGCAGGATCAGGTCCGGGACCCGGTCGACGATCGCGGTCTGCGCCTCGCGCGCGTCACCGGCGTGGACCGGCTCGTATTCACCCTTACGCAGGGCGAAGGCGACCATGTCACGGATGGCCGGTTCGTCGTCGACGATGAGGATGCGTTTCTGCACGGCGCGTTCCCAGCTTGGCTGCGTGGCAGTAAACGACAGTTTAGTGACTGTTTCGTGACAGGGTGGAGCCGTTTGTCATCCAGGGCACGGCTCAGAAGGCGCGACCCTGGCGGTCGTCGTCCATGTCCCGGATGCCCTGCCGGCGAAGTTCCTCGACCACCGGGGTGATCGCGGCGATGCGGGCATCAATGCGGGCGCGGGCGTAGTAGTCCAGGTCCGGGCGCCGCCGCAGGGTGTTGAGCTGGAGCAGGGCGCGCTCCGGATTGCCGTTCAGGTACTCGGTTTCGGCATAGGCCTCGCCGGCCCGGACCGGGTCGCCGGCGATCTCGCTGGCACGCGCGAACACCTGCTGGAAGCCCGGATCGTTGCCCGCGCTCCCCGCCTGCGGGCGCAGCACCTCCAGCGCGCGGCGACCGGCTTCGGCGGTGTTGCGTTCGGACAGCAGCCGCGCCCAGGTGACTGCCACCGCGCGGTCATTGGGCAGGCGCGCGTGCAGGACGGCGAAGCGCTGGTCGGCCGCGGCACGGTCGCCGGCGCGGGCCTCGGCCTCGGCCATCGCCAGTT
>JAEXBT010000238.1 GCA_023393895.1 Pseudomonadota bacterium | reverse complement strand
GTAGCGCAGGAACTCGTCGTAGAGGCTGGGTGCGGCCAACACCGCGCCCAGGTGGGCAAAGGCGGCTTCGTCGTGGCGGAACACCTGCACCATGCCGGCGTTCTTGTTGCCCAGCAGGAATTCCACCGTTCGGTACTGCAGGGACTGGAAGCCGCTGGACGGACCGAGGATGTCGCGGAACTGCATGTATTCCGAAGGCGTCAGCGTTTCCAGCACCGACCATTGCGCGGTGAGCTGGTCGAGCACGCGCTTGCAGCGCGCCGTCACCTTGCCGAACTGCCAGACGCGGTCGTGGCGCAGGTGCTCCACCGCCGCCGACAGCTCGTGGATCAGCAGCTTCAGCCAAAGCTCGCTGGTCTGGTGCTGGATGATGAACAACATTTCGTCGTGGTGCGGCGGCGAACTGAGCGGGTGCTGCGCCGAAAGCAGGCGGTCCAGCTGCAGGTAGCCCCCGTAGGTCATCCGACCGGACAGGTCGGTATGGATCCCGCTCTCGAGCGCGCGTTCGTTGTTCTGGATGTCCATGCGGCGGATTCTCTCACGCAGGGGCGGCGGCATTGCATGACGCGGGTCAACTGTCATGCGGCAGCGCGCAACGGAACCTTTCCGGCGCCTCGGTATCATCCGCTGTCCAGCCGCAACATGGATGCCTGCATGACGCTCGCCACCCAGTTCGAGATCGAATACCTGCAATGCCTGAAACCCGATGGCACGCTGGCCGGTCCCCTGCCCCCCGCCGTGCGTGACCCCGAGCAGCTGGTCGAGCTGTTCCGGACCATGCTGTTCGTGCGCACCTTCGACACCAAGGCCATCGCGCTCCAGCGCACCGGCAAGCTGGGCACCTACGCCGCCTGCCTGGGCCACGAGGCCACGCATGTCGGCATCGGCGCCTCCATGCGCGAGCAGGACGTGTTCGCGCCCAGCTATCGCGAATACGGCGCCCAGTTCATGCGCGGGGTGAAGCCGCGCGACGTGCTGATGTACTGGGGTGGCGACGAGCGCGGCAACGATTTCGAAGGCCCGCGCAACGATTACCCGTGGTGCGTGCCGATCTCCACCCAGATGCTGATGGCGGCCGGCGCGGCGCTCAGCTTCAAGCTGCGCGGGCAGGATCGCGTGGCCGTGGCCGTCTGCGGCGACGGCGGCTCCTCCAAGACCGATTTCTATGCCGCGGTGAACTCCGGCGGCGCCTACCAGTTGCCGCTGGTGCTGTGCGTGGTCAACAACGGCTGGGCGATCAGCGTGCCGCGCAAGGCCCAGACCGGCGCCGAGACGCTCGCGCAGAAGGGGCTCGCCGGCGGCCTGCACTGCCTGCAGGTGGACGGCAACGACCTCGTGGCCGTGCTCGAAGCCATGCGCCGCGCCACCGAGCGCGCGCGCAACGGCGAAGGCGGCAGCGTGATCGAGTTCATGACCTACCGCCTGCACGACCACACCACCGCCGACGACGCCCGCCGTTACCGCGGCGAGGAGGAGGTGAAGGACGCCTGGACGCGCGAACCCTTCATCCGCCTGCGCAAGTACCTGACCGACCAGAAGCTCTGGGACGAGGCCACCGAGAAGGCCTGGATCGAGGAGTGCACCCGCAAGGTCGATGTCGAGATCAACGCCTACCTGGAGACGCCGGTGCAGCCGGTGGAAGCGATGTTCGATTACCTCTACGAAGAACTGCCCGAGGACCTGCGCGCGCAACGCGAAGCCGCGCTCGCGCTGGAGGGCCGCGCATGAGCACGCAGCCGATCACCCTCATCGAAGCGATCACCCAGGCGCTGGCATGGGAAATGAAGCACGACGACTCGGTCGTGGTGCTGGGCGAGGACGTCGGCGTCAACGGCGGCGTGTTCCGCGCCACCGCCGGCCTGCAGCAGCAGTTCGGCGACATGCGCGTGCTGGACACCCCGCTGGACGAGACCCCCATCGCCGGCCTCACTGTGGGCATGGCCAGCCAGGGCATGCGCCCGGTGGCCGAGGCCCAGTTCGACGGCTTCATGTACCCGATGGTGGACTTCCTGGTCTGCCACGCCGCGCGCATGCGCTACCGCACCCGCGGCCGCCTGACCTGCCCGATGGTGCTGCGCGTGCCGTGGGGCGGCGGCATCCGCGCGCCGGAACACCACTCCGAAGCCAACGAATCCATCTTCACCAACGTGCCGGGCATCCGCGTGGTCATGCCGTCCTCGCCGCAGCGTGCCTACGGCCTGCTGCTGGCGGCGATCCGCGACCCGGATCCGGTGGTGTACATGGAGCCGAAGCGCATCTACCGCCAGTACAAGGAACTGGTGCCGGATGATGGCGAAGCCCTGCCGCTCGACGTTTGCTACGTGCTGCGCGACGGCAGCGACGTCACCCTCGGCACCTGGGGCGCGCAGGTCAAGGAAACCCTGGAGGCCGCCGAGAAACTCGCCGCCGAAGGAATCAGCGCCGAGGTGATCGACGTCGCCACGCTGACCCCGCTCGACTTCGCCACGATCGCCGAAAGCGTGGCCAAGACCGGGCGCTGCGTGATCGTCCACGAAGCCGCGAAGACCGCCGGCTTCGGCGCCGAGATCGCCGCGCGCGTCGCCGAGGAATGCCTGTTCGACCTGCTGGCCCCGGTCGAGCGCGTCACCGGCTACGACACCCACATCCCGTTGTTCCGCCTCGAGATGAAGTACATCGTGAGCGTGGACCGGATCGTCGCCGCGGCCCAGCGCGCCGTCGGCTTCAAGTAAGGAAACGACATGACCAAGAAGACTTTCTTCCTGCCGGATCTCGGCGAAGGCCTGCCGGACGCCACCATCGTCGAGTGGTACGTCAATGAAGGCGATGTCATCAAGCTTGATGACAACCTGGTC
>JAEXBT010000169.1 GCA_023393895.1 Pseudomonadota bacterium | reverse complement strand
GTGAGCACGCGGTCGAAGCCGCGGCTCCGGGCCAGTCCGGCCAGCCGGTCGCTGGCCGCGACCACGGTGGCATTGCGCAGCGCCGATTGCAGCGGCGGCGGCAGCGCCGCCAGCACGCGTTCGAAGGCCTCGCCGCTGGAAACCGCGAGGACGACGGGCGATGCCGCGTCATCCAGCGCCTGCTGCAGGGCGTGCAGCGCTGCGGGCCGCAAGGGCACCGGCACGCGGGCATAGACATCCGCGCGCACGATGCGCACGCCGCGCGCGATCAGTTGGCGGGCGATCTCGCCACGGCCGCCCGGCGCGGTGACCAGGCCTAGCGCATCGCCATCGGCGAGTGCGGCGAACGCCGGTAGCGCCAGTAGCCCCTCGCTGTCCATCCGCGCGGGTGCCCGGGCATCGGCCACGCCCGCGGCGATGAGCGCGCGCCGGGTGCCTTCACCAATCGCGTGGACAGCGCGTCCGGGCGGGCTGGCGAGGGGGCGCAATGTGGCGGCCGCGCGCACTGCCGCCGGGCTGGTGAACAGCACGGTGGGACAGGCCAGCGCCGCATCGAGGGCATCCGTGGCGGCCGCGCCCGTCGCCGCCTGCAGTCGCCATGGCGGGAGCGCGAGCAGGCGTCCGCCCCGGCGCGCCACCGCGCGACGCAATCCGGCGTGTCCACCCACCGGACGCAGGGAAATCAGCAGGAAACCGGCATCGTGCATCCGGCCATTGGAACCGGGCCGGCGTTGAATTGAAAGCCGCGGCGGCTACCATCGCCGCTTCCACCCGCCCACGACCTGTCCGGAGCCGCCATGGATGCGCTGCGCGAAAGCCTTCTCCACCACATCGACACCATCCCGATGGCCCGCGCGATGCAGGTGGGGGTGGGTGCGATCGATGCCGACACGCTGCGGCTCACCGCGCCGCTTTCGGTGAACCTCAACGACAAGGGCTGCGCCTTCGGGGGCTCGCTGGTGTCGCTGATGACGCTCGCCGGTTGGGCGCTGGTGACCGCGCGACTGCACCATGCCGGTTTCGAGGGCAGCGAGGTGTTCGTCGCCGACAGCGAGGTCAGGTACCTCGCGCCGCTCTGGGATGACCTGGTTGCCGAGGCGGTGGCCGCCGAAGGCCAGGACTGGGAGGCCTTCATCGCCGCGTTCACGCAAAAGGGCAAGGCGCGGATCACGCTGGAGACGCGGGTGCCGCTGGCCGATGGCGGCGCAGCCACCACGATGCGGGCGCGCTACGTGGCGTTCGCCAAGCGGTAGGATGCCCGGAAGCCAGCCCGGAGCCCGCCGATGCGTTTGCTGAAAGTCCTGCTGATGTCGATGCTCCTGCTCGGCGTGTCCGCGTGTGCGAGCAGCGGCTCGCAACTGTCGGCGCTGGAGAAGGCCCAGTACGCGTACTCGGCGGCGATCCGCTGGGGCGACATTGACGGCGCATGGGCGCAGGTCGACCCGGCCTACCGGGAGGCCCACCCGCTGGGCGCGATCGAACGCGCGCGCTATGCGCAGGTGCAGGTAACCGGCTACCGGCCGGTGGACAGCCAGGCGCTGGGCGAAGGCGAGTCGCTGCGGGTCGTGGAGATCGGCGTGGTCAACCGCAACACCATGGCCGAGCGCAGCGTGCGCTACCAGGAGCGCTGGCGCTACGACCTCGCCAGCAAGAACTGGTACGTCACCTCCGGGCTGCCGGATTTCTGGTCGGGGCAATAGGTGCTGCGGGCCCCGCCCGGCCGGCTGTGTCAGAATCGCCGGCCTTGTCCCATCACCGGGTTATGACGTGACGTTTCAGGAATTCATCGCCTTCCTCGGCCGCCATCCGCTGCTGTCGCTGGCCCTGGTCGGGCTGACGCTGGCGATCGTCTGGACCGAGGTGTCGCGGCTCGGGCAGGGCTTCAAGACCCTCAAGCCGGGCGAACTGACCGCGCTGGTCAACCGTGAGAATGCGCTGGTGGTGGACATCCGTGCGCTCAACGATTTCCAGCAGGGGCACATCTCCGGCTCGAAGAACGTGCTGATGAGCCAGTTCGACCCGGAAAACAAGCAGCTGGCGAGCGCCAAGGCGCTGCCGGGTGTGGTGGTCTGCAAGAGCGGCCTGACCGCCTCGGGCGCGGCCAAGCGTCTGGTGAAGGCGGGTTTCGAGAAGGTGTTCGTGCTCGACGGCGGGATCGAGGGCTGGCGCGGCGCCGGTTTGCCGCTGGTGAAGGGCCGCGGCTGAGCCGCGCGCGCCCGGCCAGGCCTTGCGCCGCCGTGCGATAATCCCCAGTTCGACAGTTCACCCTTCAAATTCCACGGAGTCATCCATGTCCGAAGACATCGCCAACGGCGCTGCCGCCCCCGCTGAGACCAGCGACCCCAACCAGGGCGCCAGTTTCTCGGTCGAGAAGATCTACACGCGCGATGTTTCGTTCGAGTCGCCGAACGCGCCGATGGTGTTCAACGAGCAGGTCCAGCCGGAGCTGTCGATGAACCTCAACCAGCGCGTGACCCAGCTCAATGACAACGCCTTCGAGGTGGTGCTGGGCGTGACCCTGACCTGCAAGGCCGGCGAGAAGACCGCCTACCTGGCCGAAGTGCAGCAGGCCGGTGTGTTCGGCCTGACCGGCTTCGATGCCGCCAGCCTCGACGCCATGCTCGGCGCGCACTGCCCGGCCGTGCTCTATCCGTATGCACGTGCGGCGATCAGCGACCTGGTGGGCAATGGTGGTTTCCCGCCGTTCCAGCTGCAGCCGATCAACTTCGACGCGCTCTATGCCGAGGGTCTGCGCCAGCGTGCCGCCCAGCAGGAACAGGCCGCGCTGAATCCGTCCAGCGAAACCGCTGGCAACGCCTGACCCCGCGGAACACGGCTGATGAAGCCGGATAACGGGCCCGTCGCCGTCCTCGGTGCGGGCTCCTGGGGCACCGCGCTGGCCGCCCTGCTGGCCCGCCACGGGCATGCGGTCAGGCTGTGGGGGCGGGACGCATCCGCCGCCGCCGCGATCAACGCGCGGCATGAACACCCGCGCTACCTGCCCGGCATCGCCCTGCCCGAGGCGCTGATCGCCACGACCGACCTGGCCGCCGCGCTCGAAGGCGCCGGCTGGGTGCTGGTGGCCACGCCCTCGCACGCCTTCGCCGAAACCCTGCACAAGCTGGCGCCGCTGCGTCCCGCCGGTGCTGGCGTCGCCTGGGCGACCAAGGGCTTCGAGCCCGGGTCCGGGCGCTTCCTGCACGAGGTCGCCGGCGAGATCCTCGGCAGCGACGTGCCGCTGGCGGTGGTGACCGGTCCGTCCTTCGCCAAGGAAGTGGCTGAAGGCCTGCCGACCGCACTCACCGTGCATTCCGACGATGCCGGCTTCGCCCAGCGCGTGGCCGATGCGATGCACGGGCCGGCCTTCCGTGCCTACACCGGTTCCGACATGGTCGGCGCCGAACTGGGCGGGGCGATGAAGAACGTGCTGGCGGTGGCCACCGGCGTCGCCGATGGTATGCAGCTTGGCCTCAACGCCCGCGCCGGCTTGGTGACCCGTGGCCTCAACGAGATGCTGCGGCTGGCCGCGGCGATCGGTGCCAAGCCGGAAACGCTGATGGGACTGGCAGGCTTGGGCGACCTCGTGCTGACCACCACCGGTGATCTCTCGCGCAACCGGCGGCTGGGACTGGCGCTGGGACGCGGGCAATCGATCGAAGAGGCGGTGCGCGAGATCGGGCAGGTGGTCGAATCGATCCAGACTGCCGACGAGGTGATGCGCCAGGCGGCCCGGCACGGGATCGAACTGCCGATTTCCGCGGCGGTGCAGCAGGTGCTGCACGGTGAAATGACCCCGGTCGAAGGCCTGCGCCAGCTGCTGGCGCGCGAACAGAAGCCCGAGTACCCGCGCACGCTGTTCTCCTGACCCGCCACTGGGCGGCGCAAAGAAAAGGCCCGGCGGATGCCGGGCCTTGTCTGTTTCAGCGTGCGGATGCACTTACCAAGTGATGCGCGGCCCGACGGTCCACACGGTGTCGCCACCGCCGAACTTCACGTCGCCGAACAGGCCCCAGCTCGGGTTGAACTTGAACTGGCCACCCAGGCGGCCATAGGCGCCATCCGGGCCTTCGTAGCCCTCGTTGTTGCCGTACTTCTCGTAGCCGGCCATCGCGTAGCCCTCGAACTGCGGGGCCAGGGCACTGCGGACGCCGGCCTCGACGCTGAAGCCGTCCAGATCCGGGCCGGCAATGACGATGCCGTTGCCGAAATCGTAGTCATCGGTGGTCAGCTTCTGGTAGGCGGCGCGGGCCACGAAATCGGTGTTCGCAGAGATGGCGGTGTTGTAACCGGCACCCAGCTTCCACTCCTGCACGCCGAGGTCGAGGTCGTTGTCCTCGAGCTGGTTGGTGCCGGCGAACAGATGGACGTTCGGATGCACCGCGATCGAGCCCTCCAGCCCGAAGCCGTCGGCCTTCACGTTGTCCTTGCCGTCCAGCTTGACGTAACCACCTTGCGCATAGTTATAGGAAATGCCATCGGCGGCGGAGGCCGCGAAGGGAACGGCCGCGAGCAGGGCCAGGGCGAGCAAGGACTTCTTCATCAGGGTTGCCTCTTCGTGTGGTTGTTATGCCGATACGGGAGGACTGTGTCGTCCGTCGCATCGGTGGCGCCAGTATCGGCAGGCGGTCTCAACCGAGGCTGAATCCTGAACAGCGTGTTCCGATCGGGTTAAAAGCCCGTTCAGCGTGTTTTCCGGCCCCCGCATTCATCGACTTGACAGGGAGTGAATGACCGTTCATTCTCTGCGCCCCGCCGACCGCTTGCGTCGGCCGACTTCTCTGATTGAGCACTCCCATGGCCCGACCCGCCCTCGTTCCGCGTGCGCCGCTGCGCGCTGCCGCCGTCCTTTCCGCCACCCTGCTGTTGGCCGCCTGCGGTCGAGGCGACGCCCCGGCCGGCGGTCCCGGCGGCCCGGGTGCCGGCGGCATGCCGCCGCCGGAAGTCACCGTGGTCACGCTCAAGCCGGAAAACATCACCCTGACCCGCGAACTCTCCGGGCGGGTCACGCCCTCGATGATCGCCGAGGTGCGGCCGCAGGTGAGCGGCATCGTCAAGCGCCGGCTGTTCACCGAAGGTGGCACGGTGCGGGCCGGTCAGCCGCTCTACCAGCTCGACGACACCGCCTTCCAGGCCGACCGCAACAGCGCCCAGGCACAGCTGGCGCGTGCGCAGGCCACCCTGGCCACGGCACGCTTGAACGCGGCCCGCTCGGCCGAGCTGGTCCGCATCGATGCGGTCAGCAAGCAGGACAACGACAACGCACAGGCCGCGCTGCGCCAGGCGCAGGCGGACGTGCGCGCGGCCCAGGCCGGCGTGCAGGGTGCCGGCGTGCCGCTCGGTTTTGCGCGCGTGACCGCGCCGATCAGCGGGCAGATCGGCCGCTCAACGGTCACCGCGGGTGCGCTGGTCACCGCGGGCCAGCCGGCGCCGATGGCGACCATCCAGCAGCTCGACCCGATGTACGTCGATCTCACCCAGTCCAGCGCCGAGCTGCTGCAGCTCCGCCGCGAAGTGGAAGACGGCAACCTGACCGAGGCCGGCAGCGTGCCGGTCGAGATCCTGCTCGAGGACGGCACCCGCTACGCGCAGCAGGGCCGGCTCAGTTTCGCCGAAACCACGGTGGACCCGAGCACCGGCAGCTTCACCCTGCGCGTGGTCGTGCCGAACCCCGGCCACCTGCTGTTGCCGGGCATGTACGTGCGTGCGAACGTCGCCAACGGCGCGCGCGCCAACGCGCTGCTGGTCCCGCAGCCGGGCATCGCCCGCGACCCCAAGGGCAACGCGACTGCGATGGTGGTGGGCGCCGATGGCAAGGTCGAGGCGCGACCGGTCAAGGTCAGCCGCACGGTCGGCAGCCGCTGGCTGGTGGAGGACGGCCTGAAGGCCGGTGACAAGGTCATCGTCGAGGGCCTGCAGAAGATCCAGCCCGGCGCCCCGGTGAAGGCGGTCGAGCAGGGCAGCGCGCTCGCGCCCGGCGCGAAGCCTGCCGCGCCAGCCGCGCCGGCCAAGTAAGGAGGCCGGTCGATGGCACGTTTCTTCATTGATCGCCCGATCTTCGCCTGGGTGATCGCGATCCTGATGATGCTGGCCGGTGCGCTGACACTCACCCGCCTGCCGATCGAGCGCTATCCCTCGATCGCGCCGCCCACGGTGTCGATCAACGCGATGTATCCGGGGGCCTCCGCGAAGGTGGTCGAGGACTCGGTGACGCAGATCATCGAGCAGCAGATGAAGGGTCTGGACGGCCTCATCTACATGTCCTCGAACAGCTCCAGCGCGGGCATGGCCTCGGTGACGCTGAGCTTCCAGAACGGCACCGACCCGGACATCGCGCAGGTGCAGGTGCAGAACAAGCTGCAGGGCGCGATGCCGCTGCTGCCGCAGGAAGTGCAGCGGCAGGGCGTGAACGTGGGCAAGGGCGCCGCCGGCTTCCTGCAGGTGGTCGGCTTCGTGTCCGAAGACGGCAGCATGACCCGCGACGACATCTCGGACTACGTGTCCTCGAACGTGGTCGACCCGCTCAGCCGAGTGCAGGGCGTGGGCAACATCCAGGTGTTCGGGTCGAAGTACGCGATGCGGATCTGGCTGGACCCGGGCAAGCTGGACGGCTACAAGCTGGCGGTCACCGACATCACCGCCGCGCTGCAGGCACAGAACGCGCAGGTCGCGCTTGGCCAGCTCGGTGGCGCGCCATCGGTCGAGGGCCAGCAGCTCAACGCCACCATCAGCGCGCAGGACCGGCTGCAGACGCCGGAGCAGTTCCGCGACATCGTTGTCCGCGCCAATCCCGACGGTTCGGTGCTGAAGCTCGGCGACGTGGCGCGGGTCGAGATCGGCCCGGAGAACTACGGCTTCGTCAGCCGTTACAACCGCGAGCCGGCCACCGGCGTGGCGATCTCGCTGGCCACCGGCGCCAACGCGCTCGACACCGCCGAAGGCGTGCAGGCGCAGCTTGAGCAGCTCAAGCCGTACTTCCCGAAGGGCCTGAAGGTGGTGACGCCATTCGACACCACGCCGTTCGTGCGGGTGTCGATCCGCAGCGTGATCTTCACCCTGCTGGAGGCGGTCGGGCTGGTGTTCTTGGTGATGTTCCTGTTCCTGCAGAACTTCCGCGCGACGCTGATCCCGACCATCGCCGTGCCGGTGGTGTTGCTGGGCACGGTGGCGGTGCTCGGCGCGATGGGCTTCTCGATCAACATGCTGACGATGTTCGCGGCGGTGCTCGCCATCGGCCTGCTGGTGGACGATGCGATCGTGGTGGTGGAGAACGTCGAGCGCGTGATGAGCGAGGAAGGACTCTCGCCTAAGGAAGCCACCAAGAAATCGATGGACCAGATCACCGGCGCCCTGATCGGCATCGGCGTGGTGCTGGCCGCGGTGTTCGTGCCGATGGCCTTCATGTCCGGCTCCACAGGCACCATCTACCGCCAGTTCACCGCGACGATCGTCACCGCGATGGCGTTCTCGGTGCTGGTCGCCATCGTGCTGACCCCGGCGCTGTGCGCGACGCTGCTCAAGCCGATGAAGAAGGGCGAGCACCACCAGCACATGGGCGGGCCGATCGGTCGTTTCTTCGACTGGTTCAACGACAAGTTCGACCGCGGCGCCGCGCGCTACCAGCGCGGCGTCGGCGGCATCCTCAAGCGGCCGATGCGCTTCATGGGCATCTATGTCGCGCTTGCCATCGGCATGGGTCTGCTGTTCCTGCGCATCCCCGGCTCGTTCCTGCCCGACGAGGACCAGGGCATGCTGATGGCGATGGTGCAGGCGCCGGCGGGCGCCACCCAGGAGCGCACGCTCGAGTCCATCTACAAGCTCGAGGATTATTTCCTCGACCAGGAGAAGGACAACGTCGAGTCGATCATGGCGATCCAGGGCTTCAGCTTCTCCGGTGCCGGCCAGAACGCCGGCATGGCCTTCGTCAAGCTCAAGGACTGGAGCGAGCGCAAGGATGCGGATTCGCAGGCCAGCGCGATCGCGGGTCGCGCGATGGGTGCGCTGATGCAGATCAAGGACGCGATGGTGTTCGCCTTCGCGCCGCCGCCGATGCCCGAGCTGGGCACCTCGACCGGCTTCGCCTTCTTCCTTCAGGACAACGCCGGCCTCGGCCACGAGGGTCTGCTGGCCGCGCGCAACCAGTTCCTCGGCATGGCTTCGCAGAGCAAGCTGCTGACCGGCGTGCGCCCGAACGGCATGGAGGACACCCCGCAGCTGCGCGTGGTGGTGGACCCGCGGCAGGCCGAGGCGCTGGGCGTGCCGATCGCCTCCATCAACAGCACGCTGGCGGTGGGCTGGGGCGGCGCCTACGTCGACGACTTCATCGACCGCGGCCGCGTCAAGCGCGTCTACATGCAGGCCGAAGCGCCGTTCCGCATGGTGCCGGAGGATTTCCTGAAGTGGTCGGTGCGCAACCGCAGCGGCGAGATGGTGCCGTTCTCGGCGTTCGCCACCAGCCGCTGGGAATACGGCTCGCCGCGCCTGGAGCGCTACAACGGCGTGCCGGCGATGGAGATCCAGGGCCAGGGCGCGCCGGGCGTGAGCTCGGGCGACGCGATGGACGAGGTGGAGAAGCTGGTCGCGCAACTGCCGCCGGGCATCGGCATGGAATGGACGGCGATGTCGTACCAGGAACGCCAGGCCGGCTCGCAGACTACGCTGCTGTACGTCCTCTCGCTGATGATCGTGTTCCTCGCGCTGGCCGCGCTGTACGAGAGCTGGAGCGTGCCGACCGCGGTGCTGATGGTGGCGCCGCTGGGCATCCTCGGCACCGCGCTGGCCTCGACCTTCCGCGGCTTCGAGCGTGACGTCTACTTCCAGGTCGGCATGCTCACCACCATCGGCCTGACCAGCAAGAACGCGGTGCTGATCATCGAGTTCGCCAAGCAGAACTACGAGCAGCACGGACTGCCGCTGATCCAGTCGATCATGCAGGCGGTGCGCGATCGCCTGCGCCCGATCATCATGACCTCGTTGGCGTTCGGCCTCGGCGTGCTGCCGCTGGCGATCGCCACTGGCGCCGGCTCCGGCGCGCAGCGGGTGATCGGCACCAGCGTGCTCGGCGGCATGATCGTCGGCACCTCGCTGGGCGTGTTCTTCATCCCGCTGTTCTACCTGGTGGTGACGCGGTTGTTCAGCCGCCGCAAGCGCGGCGATGCCGATGCGGCCACCCCTCCGCCATCCGCCGAGACCGTGGATGCCGCCACTGGAGAATCGCGATGAAGCTGCGTTCCGTTCCGCTTGCCGGCGCACTCGCCACCGCTTTGCTGAGTGGCTGCGTCAGCCTGGCGCCCGCCGTGCCCGAGGCGCAGCCACAGGTACCGCAGGGCTGGCCGGTGCCCGAACGCACCGTCGCCGCCAGCGACGGCATCGAGGTCGCGGACATCGGCTGGCGCGAGGTGCTGGCCGATCCAAGGCTGCAGCGCGTGGTGGCGCAGGCGCTCGACAACAATCGCGACCTGCGCGTAGCCGTGCTCAACGTGGAACGCGCCCGCGCGCAGTACCAGATCCGCAACGCCGACCGCGTGCCATCGGTGGGCGCGAACGCGAGTCTGGAGCGCGTTGGCGGCGACGTGCCGGATTCGTCCAGCTACAGCGCCGGTATCGGCATTGCCAGCTACGAGCTGGACCTGTTCGGTCGCGTTCGCAACCTCAGCGAGGCGGCGCTGCAGCAGTACTTCGCGCAGGGCGAGAACCGCCGCGCTGCGCAGATCGCGCTGATCTCGACGGTGTCCAACACCTGGCTTGGGCTTGCCGCCGACGAGAGCCTGAAGGCGATCGCCGAGGACACCCTCAAGACCTACGAGGAAGCACTGCGCCTGTCCGAGCGCCGCCACGAGATCGGCGTGATCAGCGGGCTGGAACTCGCGCAGGCGCGTACCCAGGTCGAGGCCGCGCGCGCGGATGTCGCGCGTTACGCCGGGCAGGTCGCGCAGGGGCGGAACGCGCTCAATCTGCTGGCCGGCGCACCGCTGCCCGCCGCCGACTTCCCGACCGGCTTCGACAATGCGCTGGTGGTGATGCCGCCGCTACCGGCCGGGCTGTCCTCGCAGGTGTTGCTGCGCCGGCCGGACATCCAGGCTGCCGAGCATGTGCTGTTCGGCGCGAACGCCAACATCGGCGCCGCGCGTGCCGCGTTCTTCCCCAGCATCAGCCTGACCGGCAGTGCCGGCAGCGCCAGTGGCAGCTTCGGTGGCCTGTTCGAATCGGGCACGCGGGTCTGGCGCTTCGTGCCGCAGATCAACCTGCCGATCTTCCAGGGCGGCCGCCTGCGCGGAAACCTGCAGGCGGCGCAGGTTGACCGCGACATCGCGCTGGCCAATTACGAGAAGGCGATCCAGACCGGCTTCCGCGAAGTGGCCGACGCGCTGGCCCTGGCGCAGACGCTGGCCGATGGCCGCGCCGCGGCAGAGCGCCTGCTGGCGGCGGCAGAACGCGCGGAGATGCTCTCGGCCGCGCGCTATGCCGCGGGTCGTGACAGTTACCTGGTCCGGCTGGATGCGCAGCGCACGCTGTACGCCGCGCAGCAGGCGGTGCTGCAGGCGCGACTGGCCGAGCAGCTCAATCGCGTGGCGCTGTATCGCGCGTTGGGGGGTGGCTGGCAGGCGGAGACGGCGCCATCGCCATGAATGCGCGCGTCGATCTCGCTTCCCATGCCGATGCCCAGAGCAACCGCATCCTCAATGCGGCGCAGTGCTGCTTCGCCGAGCGCGGCTTCCATGCCGCGAGTATGGCGTCGATCGCCGAGACCGCGGGCATCAGCGCTGGGTTGATCTATCGCTACTTCAAGAGCAAGCACGAGATCATCCAGGGCATCGTGCAACGCCAGCTCGATCTGCTGGGCGAGGACATGGCTGCCTCACCCGCCAACGTCGCGGAACTGGTCGATGTGCTGGTGCAGAGTTACTACGAGAGCAAGACCTGCGGGCGGGGGCGCGGGCTTGAGCCGGCGCTGGTGATGGAGATCGCCGCCGAATCCAGGCGCGATCCGACCATCGCACGCGCGATCGAGGACTTCGACCGGCAGATCGACGGGCACATCCGTGGCTGGCTGCAACGGCCGCGCGAAGAGGGCGGCATCGGGCTGGATGACGCCCAGGCGGCGCGACGCGCGCTGTTGCTGCGCTTGATCATGCACGGGATGAAGATGCACCAGCTCCGGCAGCCGGATCTGGATCCGGCGCTGCTGCACGCCACGCTCGCGGAGTCGCTGGCGCGCCTGCTCGCGGCCTGAGCGCGGTGCTCAGGCGCCGCCCGCGAAGCCGTGCTGGCGCCAGGCTTCGTACACCAGCACCGCCACCGCGTTCGACAGGTTGAGGCTGCGGTTGCCGGGACGCATCGGCAGTCGCAGGCGCTGGGCTTCCGGCAGGGCCTCAAGCACGTCCTGCGGCAGCCCGGCGGTTTCACGGCCGAACAGGAAGGCATCGCCGGGCCGGAAGGCCACTTCGTCGTGGCGCTGGCGGCTGCGGGTGGACAACGCGAACACCCGACCCGGCGCGACGGCAGCCAACGCGCTGTCGAGATCGGGATGCAGCCGCATCGTCGCGTACTCGTGGTAATCCAGCCCGGCGCGTCGCAGCTGCCTGTCGTCGATCGAGAAACCGAGCGGTTCGACCAGATGCAGCATCGCCCCGGTATTGGCGCACAGGCGGATCACGTTGCCGGTGTTGGGCGGGATTTCCGGCTGGTGCAGGATCACGTGGAACATCGGCTCACCAGTCGATCGTACCGCCCTGCCAGTCGAGGAAACGGCCGCTGTCGGCGGGCGTCGCCGCATTGATCACCCGCAGCAAACCGCGCGCGGAATCGGCCGGCGTGACCGTCGCGCCTTCGCCTCCCATGTCGGTTCGCACCCAGCCCGGATGCAGCGCCAGCACGGTGATGCGGCGATCCCGCAACGCGGCCGCCAGCACGCGCGTGCCCATGTTCTGCGCCGCCTTCGACATGCGATAGCTGGGGGTGGAACAGGCATCGCTGCCGGCGATCGAGCCGAGCACCGAGCTGAGGTTGGCGACCTTCGCGCCATCGGCCAGCCAGGGTGCCAGTGCCTCGCTCAGCAGCAACGGGCCGCTGGCATTGGTCCTGAAAGCCTCCAGCAACACGGCTTCGCGCAGCTGGCCGAAGCGCTCGCCCGAGGGCAGCACGCCGGCGTTCTGGATGACGAGGCCCAGCCGGTCGTCCTTGCCGAGCAGCCGCGGCAGTTCGCCGAGCAGGGCGGCATGGGAGGCGGTGTCGGACACATCCAGCGGCACCACCTGCAGCTGACCCGGATGGGCGCAGGCCATTGCCTCGAGTGCGTCGGCGCGGGCCGGCTGGCGGCAGGCGGCGATCACCCGGTCGCCGCGCGCGAGCAGCTGGCGGACGAATTCCAGCCCCAGGCCGCGATTGGCGCCGGTGACCAGGACGTTGAGCGACATGGGCGTCTCCACGGGACTTCCGGCATGGGCCGGAGCAGGGCTCCAAGGCTACCATCGGGTTTTCACCCGTTTACGCAAGGATCGCCGCATGTCCAGATTCCGCGCCCCGCGTGCCGCCGCGCTCGCCCTCGCCCTCTCCGCCGCGCTCGGCGGCCTTGTCGCCGCGCCGGCCATGGCCGCGCCGAAGGCGGCCAGCGTCGACATCCCCTATGAGACCTTCACCCTGCCCAACGGCTTGCGGGTGGTGGTGCACACCGACCGCAAGGCGCCGGTGGTCGCGGTGAACGTCTGGTACCACGTGGGCAGCAAGAACGAGCCGGCCGGACGCAGCGGTTTCGCCCACCTCTTCGAGCACCTGATGTTCAACGGCAGCGAGAACGCGCCGGGCGAGTACTTCACTCCGTTCGAGGCGGCCGGTGCCACCAACATGAACGGCACGACCAATACCGACCGCACCAACTACTTCCAGAACGTGCCGACCACCGCGCTCGACATGGCGCTGTGGATGGAATCCGACCGCATGGGCCACCTGCTTGGCGCGATCGACCAGAAGACGCTCGACGAGCAGCGCGGCGTGGTCCAGAACGAGAAGCGCCAGGGCGAGAACCAGCCCTACGGCCAGCTCTGGGACGTGATGTCGCGGACGATTTATCCGGCCTCGCATCCGTATCACCGCGGCGTTATTGGCTCGATGAACGACCTCAACGCGGCCACGCTTGACGACGTCAAGGACTGGTTCCGCGGCTGGTACGGCCCCAACAACGCCGTGCTGGTGCTGGCCGGCGACATCGACGTGGCCACTGCCAAGGAAAAGGTGGCGAAGTATTTCGGAGACATCCCGGCCGGCCCGACGCTCGCCCAGCCCAAGGTGGATGTCGCCCAGCTCAAGCAGTCCGGTCGCACCGAGCTGCAGGACAAGGTGCCGCAGGTGATGGTGCGCCGCGTCTGGAACGTGGCCGCCACCGGGGACCGCGACGAGCAGCAGCTCGACCTGCTCAGCCAGGTGCTGGGCGGCAGCGCCACCTCGCGCCTGGACCGCCGGCTGGTCTATCAGGACAAGCTGGTCGACAGCATCAGCACCGGCAACTATTCCGCACAGCTGGCCGGCATGTTCTTCGTCAACGCGATGGTGAAGCAGGGCGTGGACCCGAAGCGGGTCGAGGCGGTGATCGACGAGGAACTGCAGGCACTGCTGAAGGATGGCCCGACCGCGGAAGAGCTGGCGCAGGCCAAGACCGTGCTGAACGCGCAGACCATCAGGGGTGTCGAGCGGATCGGTGGTTTCGGTGGCAAGGCCGATGTGCTCGCCGCCTGCACCATCTATGAAAAGAATCCCGGCTGCTTCCGCGACGGCATGGCCGCGGTCAATGCCGCCACCGTGGACAGCGTGCGTCAGGCCGGCCAGCGCTGGCTGGCCGCGCCCAGTCACACCTTCGTGGTGATGCCGGGCGAGCGCACGCCGCTGGCCGAGGCGCCCAGCCCGAAACCGGCCGCGTGGAACTTCCCGCAGCCCGAGGCGAAGTACACCACCAGCACCAGCAACATCGATCGCAAGACCGGCGTGCCGGCAGTGACCGATTTCCCGGCGCTCAAGTTCCCGGCCCTGCAGCGCGGCAAGCTGGCCAACGGCACCACGGTGGTGCTGGCCGAGCGCCATGAAGTGCCGGTGGTGCAGATGAGCTACGAGTTCAAGGGCGGCTATGCCTCCGACCAGGCCGGCAAGCCGGGCCTGGCCAGCTTCACCATGGGCATGCTCGATGAGGGCGCGGGTACGCTCGACGCACTCGGCTTCAAGTCGCGCGCCGAAGGGCTCGGTGCGAGCTTCGGCTCCGGTGCCTCGCTCGATGGCGGCAATGCCTTCCTCTCCGCGCTCAAGAGCAACCTCGACCCCTCGGTGGCGCTGTTCGCCGACATGCTGCGTGCGCCGCGCTTCGACCAGAAGGACATCGACCGGGTCAAGGCCCAGTGGATCGCCGGCATCGCGCAGGAGAAGGCGCAGCCGATGGGTGTCGCGTTGCGCGTGCTGCCGCCGCTGCTCTACGGCGAATCACATCCCTACGGCATCCCGTTCACCGGCAGCGGCACCGAGGCGGCGATCGCCGCGCTCACCCGCGATGACCTGCTCGCCTACCAGCGCACCTGGCTGCGCCCGGAGGAGGCGACGATCGTGGTGGTCGGTGATACCACGCTGGCCGAGATCATGCCCGTGCTGAACCGCCACTTCGGGGACTGGAAGGGCAGCGGTCCGGTCGCCCAGCCGGCGGCGCCCGTGCAGGTCGCGCGGCCCGACAAGGCGCGTGTGTACCTGATCGATCAGCCCGGCGCCGTGCAGGCCAACATCATGGCCGGCCTGCTGATGCCGTCCACCCGCGACCCCGGCGCGGTCAAGCTGGAAATGAGCAACGACGTGCTCGGCGGCAGCTTCACCTCGCGACTCAACATGAACCTGCGCGAGGACAAGCACTGGTCCTACGGTGCGCGCACGATGCTGATGGGCGCACAGGGTCAGCGCCCGTGGATCGCCTACGCGCCCGTTCAGATCGACAAGACCGGCGAGTCGATCCGGGAAATGCAGCGCGAGTTCAGCGAGTACGCCAGCGGCAAGAACCCGGCCTCGCAGGCGGAAGTGACCAAGGTCGTCAACAACGACGTGCGCAGCCAGCCCGGCGCCTATGAAACCGCGGCCGCGGTGATGAGCACCATCGGCGGCATCGTGCGCTATGGCCGCCCGGACAACTGGGTGCAGGTGCGCAACGAGGAGGTTGCCGCGTTCACCACCGCGCAGGCTGCGGAAGCCGCGAAGTCTATCGACCCCTCGCAGCTGGTCTGGGTGGTGGTGGGCGACCTGTCCAAGATCGAGGCGCCGGTGCGCGCGCTCAACCTGGGCGATGTCACCGTGCTCGATGCCGACGGCAAGCCGGTCGCGAAGCAGTAAAGTTCAGCTTGGCGGTACCGCTCGCCCGAAATGCCCGCCACAATGGCGGGCATCTTCGTTCCAGCCCCCGATGGAGATTCCGATGCGCCTTCGCCCCACCCTGTTGCTCGCACCCGCCACCGCGCTGGTCCTGTCCGCCTGCACCTGGGTGCCGATCGCGCCCGAGGCGCAACGCGTGCGCGTGCAGCGCGCCGAGCCCGCCGGCTGCGAACGGGTGGGCGACATCGAAGTCGAGGTGACCGACAAGGTGGCGTTGTATCGGCGCAACCCACTGCGGGTGGCGGAAGAGCTGGAAACCATGGCGCGCAATCAGGCCGCGGGCATCCCCGCGACCGACATCCACCCACTCAGCGCCCCGTCCGAGGGCAAGCAGCGTTTCGCTGCATGGCGTTGCCCGCGCTGAGCTGAACGGCGCTGCTGCGGAAAGGGCACCAAAACGGTACCCTATGCGGTCTTTGCCGCTGTCCCGAGTCCCTGCCGCATGCTGTTCCAGAACGTAGCCATCGCCGGCCTTGCCCACGTGGATGCCCCGCATTCGCTGAGCTCCGACGAAATCAACCAGCGCCTCAAGCCCACGCTCGACCGTCTCGGCATCCGTGTGGACGTGCTCAAGGACATCGCCGGCATCCACGCCCGCCGCTTGTGGGGCAGCGACAAGCTGGCCTCCGATGCCGCCACCGAGGCCGGCATCCTCGCGCTGAAGGACGCCGGCATCGGCGCCGACAAGGTGGGCCTGCTGGTCAGCACCTCGGTCAGCCGCGATTACCTCGAGCCCTCGACCGCGAGTATCGTCGCCGGCAACCTGCAGGTCGGCGATACCTGCCAGAACTACGACGTGGCGAACGCCTGCCTGGCCTTCATCAACGGCATGGACATGGCCGCGCGAATGATCGAGCGCGGCGAGATCGACTACGCGCTGGTGGTGGATGGCGAGACCGCAGACCTCGCCTACGAGA
>JAEXBT010000122.1 GCA_023393895.1 Pseudomonadota bacterium | reverse complement strand
TTGAGCAGGGCGATGCGGTACTTGCCGTCCAGGCCCTTTTCCTTGGCGGCGTTCGCCAGCACCTGGATCTGCTCGTCGGACAGACCGGCCAGTTCGGCGCGATCATCGACCACGATCGCCGAATCATTGACTTCGGCCAGCACGTTCTGGCTGAACTTGGTCTGCAGCGAGGCCATTTCGCTGTTGATCGCGCGCACGCGCTCCTTCTGCTCCGCGGTCAGTGCGGCGCCGGAGCGCACCAGATCATCGTGGTAGCGCTCGACCAGGCGCAGGCCGACGGGATCCAGGCCAAGGGTGGCGCGCTGGTCGTAAAGCGCCTTGATCCGTGCGAACAGCTTTTCGTTGAGGCTGATCGTGTCGCGGTGCGCGGAGAACTTCGGCGCGTAGTCGGCCTGCAGCTTCTGGATCGCGTCGTTGGTGTTGGTCGCGTTGATGCCGCTGAACACCGCCATCGTGCGATCCAGCATCTGCCCGCTGCGTTCCATCGCCAGGATCGTGTTCTCGAAGGACGGGGCTTCGCTGTTGTTCGCGATCGCCTCTACTTCCGCGCGCTGCTCGGCCATCGCGCGATCGAATGCCGGCGCGAAATGCTCCACCTTCACCTTGTCGAACTGCGGATACCCGTACTGGAGCGGGCTGGGGGCGAAGAACGGATTGGCGGCGGCTTCGGGCATGGCGGCGCTCGGCGTGGCGGAGGCGGTGCTGCCGGCAGGCGCGGTGGCGCAGGCGGTCAGCGAAGTCGCGAGGGCAAGCGAAACCGCGCCGGCAAGCAGGCGGTAGCGGGGGCGATCGGTCATCTGGAACTTCCTCGGCGTTCGTGAAACGGCCAGATTACCCCATCGTTGCAGGATCCGAGCTGACCGGCGGCCTCAGGCTGAACATTCCTCGACCGTGTTCACGCCGCCCAAACCGGCCGGGCACGAAGCTGGGACACCCCCACACGGAAGACCCAACATGGCTGACATCACCAGCGTCATGACCGCCAACCCCTGCTGCTGCAAGACGGACACGCCGATCAAGGACGTGGCTCAGATGATGATCGACAACGACTGCGGGATGATCCCGGTGGTCGATGGCGACAACAAGCCGGTCGGCGCCGTCACCGACCGCGACATCGCCACGCGCATCGTGGCCTGCAGCACCGACCCGGCCGGTGCGAAGGCAGGCGATGCGATGACGTCGCCGATCAAGACCGTTGAAACCTCCACCAGCCTGCACGATGCGACCTGCGTGATGGAGGCGGAGAAGATCCGTCGCGTCATCGTGGTCGACGGCGACGGCAAGCTGGCCGGTATCGCCGCGCTGGCCGACCTTGCGCTGGCCGGAAAGAACGAGGCGACCGCGCATGTGGTCAAGGAAGTCTCGGAACCCGGCAAGCGCTGATTCCGCCTTGCAGGAACCGCAAGCGCCGCCTCCGGGCGGCGTTTGCATGAGTGTGGTCTTTCGGGGGTGACAGGCCTGGCGCCGGCCTGGACCGGCCTACTTCTCGACGAAGGCGCGCTCGAACACGTACTCGCCGGGTGTACCGATACGGGGCGCGGCAGTGAACCCGCGTGAGTCCAGCAGTTCGCGGAAATCAGCCAGCATGGCCGGACTTCCGCAGACCATGGCGCGGTCATGCGCGGCGTCGAGCGGATCCAGGCCCAGGTAATCGCTGATGCGGCCATCGGCCAGCATGTCGGTGATGCGGCCGCGATGGTCATGGCCGCCGTGTTCGAACGGCTCGCGCGAGACGGCCGGGAAATACAGCAGCTTGTCGCGCACGATGTCGCCAAGCAGTTCGTGGTTGGGCAGTTCGTGCTCGAAGAATTCACGGTAGGCGAGATCCGCGGCCCCGCGCACGCCGTGGCAGACGATGACCCGCTCGAATCGTTCGTAGGTCTCGGGGTCCTGCACGATCGAGAGCCACGGGGCCAGCCCGGTCCCGGTGCCCAGCAGGTAGAGGTTGCGGCCGGGATGCAGGTCGGAGATCAACAGGGTACCGGTGGGCTTGCGGCTGACCAGAAGCGCGTCTCCCACCTTCAGGTGCTGCAGGCGGGAGGTCAGCGGCCCGTCCTGCACCTTGATGCTGAAGAAATGCAGGTGTTCCTCCCAGTTCGCGCTCGCCACCGAATAGGCGCGCACCAGCGGCTTGCGTCGTCCATCCGGGCCCTCGACTTCCAGCCCGATCATCACGAACTGGCCGTTCTCGAAGCGCAGCCCGGGATCGCGGGTGGTGGTGAAGCTGAAATACGCGTCGGTCCAGTGATGGACATCGAGGACAGTTTCGGTAAAGTACGGCGATTCGGACATGGACACACGGGCCGGCAAGCAATGCCGCCCATTTTACCGGTGCGGCAAGCACCCGTTTGAGCGAGGGCAAATCCGGGTCAATCCTGCCCGGTCGCGGCCTCCAGCGCGGCTTCGCCCAGTTCGGGCCGGTTGCGGTCGCGCTGCACCTCGGCGGTGATCGCGTCCATGTGGGCGTTGCCGATCAATCCGAGCGAGGCGGCATGCGCCGCGATCGCGCGGCTGTCGCGGACGCGCAGCATCGGTACCCCCGTCGCGCCGACCCGGTGGATGTGGCCGTCCACGTGCAGGTCGCGGTCGGAATCGCTTCCGGGATCGACATCGCGGATGTAGATGGCTGCGATGCGGTCGCCGAACTCCCGGGCGGCCTCGGCATAGAGTTCGGCATCGGCTTGGCCCGAATCACCGAGCAGTATCCAGCGGCGTTGCGGAAAGCGCTCGATCAATTGGCGTGCGCGCTCGAACTTGTGGCCGTGCCCGGCGGTCTTGAGGAACTTGCCCTCATCCGTGCCGAGGTCTCGCAGGAACATCGGCCCGGCCGGAATGCCGTTCAACTCCATGAAATCCTCGAGCAGGTCGTACAGGTTCCAGGGCGAACTCGATACGTAGAACAGCGGCGTGCGCGCTGTGCCGTCGATGCCGGTCTGCAGCGCGCGGTACAGCTGCGCCACGCCGTCCAGCGGCTTGCGGGTGCGCGCGTTGTGCAGGAACGTCAGCTGCGCGGCGGTCTTCCAGTGG
>JAEXBT010000024.1 GCA_023393895.1 Pseudomonadota bacterium | reverse complement strand
GGCCAAGGTCGTGTTCGATGCGTTCTACTGGATCATCAACTTCGGCTCGTTCTTCGCCTCGCTGCTGGCCCCCTTGCTTTTGCGCAACTACGGACCGGCGGTAGCCTTCGGCGTGCCGGGTGTGTTGATGTTCATCGCCACATTGATCTTCTGGCTGGGCCGCAAGCAGTACGTCAATGTGCCGCCCTCCGGACCTGACCCGCACTCTTTCCTCAACGTGATCCGCACGGCCTTGCGTGAGCGGCGTCCCGGAGAAGGCAATGCCGGCAGCCTGATGGCGAACCTTGCGATGCTGGTGGCGGCCGCCTTCATGGTGTTCGGCGTGCTTGACCTTGCCGGTGCGGCACCGGCCTGGTGGCCGGAGAGCCTCGGCTTCGTGATCATGGCCTGCTCTGCGCTGGGCGTGATGATCGCCTTCGGCGGCTGGGGCGCCTCGCTGCAACTCGAGCGTGCCCGCGGCCGGCATCCGGACGAGGCGGTCGATGGCGTGCGCGCGGTGCTGCGGATCCTGATCGTGTTCGCGCTGGTGACGCCGTTCTGGTCGCTGTTCGACCAGAAGGCCTCGACCTGGATCATCCAGGGCAATGCGATGGTGATGCCGCATGAAGTCTGGTGGTGGCCGAGCTGGCTGATCAAGGAGCCGGCGCAGATGCAGGCCCTGAATCCGCTGCTGGTGATGCTGCTGATTCCCTTCAACAACCTGGTGCTGTATCCGTTGCTGCGGCGGATGGGCTTCGTGGTCACCGCGCTGCGCCGGATGGGCTGGGGCATCGCCTTCTCCGGCCTGTCGTGGATCGTCGCCGGCATGCTCCAGTTGTGGATCGATGGCGGTGCCGAAGTCTCGCTTGCTTGGCAGAGCCTGCCGTACCTGCTGCTGACCTTCGGCGAGGTGCTGGTCTCGGCGACCGCGCTCGAGTTCGCCTATAGCCAGGCCCCGCATGCAATGAAGGGTGTGATCATGGCGTTCTGGTACCTCACCAGCACCTTCGGCAGCCTGTGGGTGCTGCTGACCAATGCCGGTGTGCGCAACGACGGTTTCAAGGCGATGATTGCGCAGACCGGCCTCAGCGAGCCCGCGTTCCTGATGTTCTTCTTTGCCGCGTTCGCCTTCGTCGCGGCGGCGGCTTTCGCGTTGTACGCGCGCAACTATCCGATGCAGGACAACTACCGCACGGCCACCGCCGCATGATGACGCTGCTGATCATCGCCATCACAGTGCTGGTGTCCTGGCAGGCTTTCGGCAACCGCCGTCTGGCGGACCGGCTGATCCTGTGGCCACCGGCGGTGTCGCGCTTCCGCCAGTACGATCGTCTGTTTGGGCACGGCTTCATCCACGCCGACTGGCAGCACCTGATCTTCAACATGATCACGCTGTTCTTCTTTGGTCGGCAGGTGGAGCAGGTGTTCGGCGCGGGCATCGGCGGGATGCTCGGCTACCTGTTCTTCTATCTCTCGGCGATCGTGATGGCGATCCTTCCCACCTACCTGCGCCACAAGGGCGACGCCCATTACCGCAGCCTGGGGGCGTCGGGCGGGGTGTCGGCGGTGCTCTTCGCCTTCATCATGCTGGCGCCGTGGGCGAAGATGATCATCTTCCCGATCCCGGTGCCCATCCCGGCGATCGTCTACGCGGTGCTGTATGTGGCCTATTCGATCTGGATGGACAAGCGCGGCGGCGACAACGTCAACCACAGCGCCCACCTGTTCGGTGCGGCCTACGGCGTGCTGTTCATGCTGGCGACGCAGCCGGGCGTGCTGCCGGAATTCCTGCGCCAGCTTGGGCGCGGCTGATGCCCGAAGCTGCTCAGGCAGCCATCGCCGAAAGCTCCACCGGGCTGGCGGATGCAGCGATGCTGGCTTCCAGTGCATCGTCCTCGGCGTAGGTCTTCAGCAGGCGCCCGTAGACCAGGGCATCCAGGCGGACGAACTCCGCGTCAAGCAGGTCTCCATGGAGCGACAGGGCATACAGGCGATCAACGAGCTGCTGGTTGCTGGACATGGCGGATCCCCTCGGCAGACGGTTTCCCAATATCAAGCAGGAAGCGTGCCACTTGCATGGATGGGCAAAACCGGGGAGCAGTTCGCGTAACGCTCACCCCGCGCCCATGACCCTGCCGCTATAAACCGTCATAAGCGTCGCGGCGGGTCACAACCTGCCGCTGTGTCCCTGAAGCCAAGGAGATTTCCATGGACAGCATCCAGCATGACCCGCAGAACCACCGTTTCGTGACCCAGGTCGAAGGCCACGAGGGTTACCTCGAGTACGAGCCGGGGGAGGGCGTCATGACCATAACCCACACCATCGTGCCGGCAGCGATCGGTGGCCGCGGTATCGCGGGGGGACTGGTGCGCGCGGCGCTGGAGCATGCGCGTGCCAAGGGACTCAGGGTCAGGCCGGCTTGTTCCTATGCCGACAGCTGGATGGGCCGGCATCCCGAATACGCCGACCTGCGCAGCTGAATGGGAGGCATGGGGCCAGTTGCCCACAAGCCATTCAGATGGTGTATCGTTCGCTCACTGTTTCAGCGGGATCACGGGACATTGTGATCCGATGCGGTTGATCGTGTGATCGCTCATCGCTTGCGTGTTGCCCCTTGCTCGACAGTCCGGCCTCGTGCCGTGTATACCCTCAACTGTTACAAGGAGTAACACCATGTCCGATCGTCAGACCGGTACCGTCAAGTGGTTCAACGACGCCAAGGGCTTCGGCTTCATCACCCCCGAGAGTGGCGCCGACCTGTTCGTGCACTTCCGTTCCATCCAGGGCACCGGCTTCAAGTCGCTG
>JAEXBT010000218.1 GCA_023393895.1 Pseudomonadota bacterium | reverse complement strand
TGGGTGACCTGCTCGATGCAGTCGCCTCGCGCCACCCACGTTTCGTGCTACTGGACGTGCACAGCTACAACCATCGCCGCGATGGTGCCGATGCCGACCCGAGGCCGCAGCAGGAAGCCCCCGACATCAATATCGGCACGTTCTCTATGCCGCGAGACGACTGGGCGTTCCTGCTCGACCCGCTGATGGATGCGATGCGCGCCTACGATTTCAACGGCCGCCAGCTCGACGTTCGCGAGAACATCGCCTTCCAGGGCAAAGGCGAGCTCACCCGCTTCGTGCATCAGCGTTATCCCGGCCGCGGCTGTGCGATCGCGATCGAGTTCAAGAAGTTCTTCATGGATGAATGGACCGGCGTTCCCGATGCAGGTGAGCTCGCGGCGATGCGCGGGTTCATCACCCATGTCGCCGACAGCGCGCGCGACCTGCTGCGGAACGCGGGCCCGTGAATCAAGCCACGCCCGGCCAGCAACCGCCATCACCCGACCTCGACGGCGAGCACGCCTATCGGCAACGGTTGCCCCACGGTGGGCGGGTTCACATCGATCGCCCCCTGCCGTTCCTGGTAATCGCACGCCATGGCGGTGCGCCGTTCAGTCTCGCGCGGCGCACGGCTGCGATCAGCGCGGCAAGCATGGTCTGGCCCATGGACGCTGGCGAAGCGGCCGATGCGGACGCGCGCCAGGAAGTGGCCCGATTGATGGAAGTGCTCGACGAGGACTATCCGCGCTTCCTGATGGTGCACCTGCACGACCTGCCGCGTGACGCCAGCCTGGATGAGGAAAGTCCGCGCCTGGAGCCTTTCGTTTTCCACGTGGGGGCGTCGGATGACGCCGCCGCGCAATCTGCCGCAGCCTGCCTCAAGGGCGCACTGGAAGCCGTCTGCATCGACCTTCGCGATGCCGACATCGAGGAATCCGACGTCACGCCGGTCGCGGACTGGACGCTGCAGGCGCGCGCAACGGGCCTGTCGCACCTTTCGATCGGCATCCCGCAGATCCACCGCGTCCCGGGTGCGGAGAACCGCCGCATCTATCCGATGATCTACCACGAGCTGGAAAGCGCGATCTTCGATGCGATCCTGCAGGCGGTTGCAGCCTTCGTCGAGAAGGCCACGCCCGATGGCGACGGCGATGGCCTGCCCGGTGGGCGCCCGCACCACCGCTCGCTCGGCCGACGCCGTTTCGTGAAGGCGGCCGCGCGCGCCGACCGGGCGCTTGCGGGCATCAGCGCGTCCTTCGATTTCCTGCTCGGCGTGTCCCCGATCAACACGGTCGAGGCCTACCAGCAGTTCGAGGCATCCAAGCGGCAGAAGCCCCCGGTATTCCGTTACCGGCCGCTGCCACTGAGCCCGGACGTGACCAAGCGCCGCCTGTATCGCATCGACCTGCGCGCAGTGGAGGATCCGGTGCTGGAACGCATCTTCCGTGAGAAGCAACTGGAGCTTGACCAACAATTGATGATGCTGCAGCGGCGCAACACGCCGCAGTTCCGCTATGTCTCGCTGCTCCAGTACGGCCCCGTGGAGCCTGCGTTGCTGGACGAGGCCAAGGCGATCCTCGCCAATGTCCCTGACGACATGGGCAACGGTCCGGGTCGCCGGCTGGATGCTAGGGAAGTGCTCTCCGCCGCCGAGCGCGTCATGGCCGGTTATCGCGAGAAGCACGCGGCATTCGCACAGGCGGAAGTCTGCCTGCGCGCCGACACCGGGCCGGGCCTGATGGTTTCCGGCAAATCGCTGCTGATCTCCACCGCCTCCAGCGTGCCCGCGGCACGCATCGATCCGCTGCTGCAGCACGAGATCAGCGTCCACGTGCTGACCTTCATCAATGGCAGTCAGCAGGGCCTAGGCATCTTCGGTGCCGGGCTTGCAGACTACGAAGGCATCCAGGAAGGCCTCGGCGTGTTCGCCGAGTTCGCGGTCGGCGGGCTCACCCCACCCCGCCTGCGCCTGCTTGCCGCGCGCGTGGTCGTCGTCGATGCGATGCTCGGCGGCGCCGATTTCATCGAGTGCCATCGCCTGCTGCACGAATCGCACGGTTTCTCGAGCCAGGGCGCCTTCAACATCGTCGCGCGGATCTTCCGCTCCGGCGGCCTCACCAAGGACGCGATCTACCTGCGCGGCTTCCATCAGGTGCTGCGTCGCGTATCCGAAGGCTTGTCGCTGGATCCGTTCTGGTACGGCAAGATCGCCGAGCACCACGCCCCCATCGTGGAGGAACTGCGCACACGCGGCATGCTGCGCCCGCCCCTGGTCACACCCGAGTTCATGGACCGCCCCATCGCCAAGGCCACGATCGAACGCCTGCGCGCCGGGGAATCATTTCTAGACCTGCTGAGGAAACCACCGACATGTTGATCGCCTTCTTCGTCAATGCCATCGAAAGCGAATATCCGCGTTACACCACCACCGTACTTGCCTATGAAGCCTCACAGCGCGGCCACGAGGTCTGCTACATCACCCCGGGCGACTTCGTTCTCAGCTCCGATGAAGGCATGCAGGTGCATGCACGCGTCATCCCACCGTCGAAGAAGAAGTCGCGTAGCCGCGACGAATTCTTCGCCGCGCTGAAGGGCGCGAAGAAGACCACGCTGCTGGCGATGGAGGATATCGACGTGCTGATGCTGCGCAGCGACCCTTCCAACGACGCCGGTGAACGCCCGTGGGCGGAGATGGCGGGCATCCAGTTCGGTCGTCGCGCGGTTGAGGCCGGCGTGCTGGTGCTCAATGACCCGGACACCCTCTCGCTCGCGATCAACAAGCTTTACTTCGAATCCTTCACCCACGCGGTGCGCGCCGATACGCTGATCACGCGCAACGCCGCCGACATCAAGGCCTTCGCCAAGAAACATGGCGGCAAGATCGTGCTGAAGCCGCTGCAGGGCTCCGGCGGCCAAGGCGTGTTCCTGGTCAATTCGAAGTCGTCCGGCAACCTCAACCAGATGACCGAGGCGATCTCGCGCGACGGCTACATCATCGCCCAGTCCTACGTGCCCGAAGCCGACAAGGGCGACATGCGCCTGTTCCTGATGAACGGCTGGCCGCTGCAGGTCGATGGCAAGTACGCGGCGATGCGCCGGGTGGGCGCCGAGGACGACATGCGCAGCAACATCCACGCCGGCGGCAAGGCGATGCCGGCCAAGGTCACCGAGCGCGAGCTGCGCTTGGCCGAGCTGATCCGTCCCAAGCTGATCGCCGACGGCATGTTCCTGGTCGGCATCGACATCATCGGCGACACCATCCTCGAGGTGAACGTCTTCAGCCCCGGCAACCTGTTCTCCTGCAGTGAGATGTCGGGCATCAACTTTGGCGGGCACATCATCGAGGCGATCGAGCGCAAGCTGCTGATCCGCGACGCTTATCCGGGCCAATTCACCAACGCGCAGCTGGCGGTGATGTAAGACCGCGCGAGCTGTTTGCCGGGGCAAACGGAGTCATGTTCCGGCGCGGGACGGCTCCCGTTCGGAACATGGCGTTCCAGATTCGCGGGGCTGCCATGCCTTGAATGTCAGGCAGCGCGCCGGCATTTCCTTTCCATCCATTTCAAGGAGTCGCTCGATGAACAGCAAGACGCAGGCCGCATCCTCTCCCTTCTTTGCCGGCCGTTTTGACGGCAAGGTCGTGATCATCACCGGCGGGGCATCCGGGCTGGGCAAGGAGACCGCGTTGCGCATCGCGCGCGAGGGCGGCCGGCTGGTCCTGGTGGACCTGAAGCAGGACGCACTGGACGCTGCAGAGAAGGAAATCATCGAAGCGGCAAGCAACGCCGAAGTGCTGTCGGTGAGTGCGGATGTTTCAAAGGAGGCGGACGTCCAGAAGTTCGTCGATGCCACGATGGAGAAATTCGGGCGCATCGATGGTTTCTTCAACAATGCCGGCATCGAGGGCAAGCAGAATCCGACCGAGGATTTCGGCACGCAGGAGTTCCAGCGCGTGGTCGGCATCAACCTGGACGGCGTGTTCTTCGGCATGGCGCGCGTGCTCAAGGTGATGCGCGAGCAGGGCTCGGGCAGCATCGTCAACACGGCTTCGGTCGGTGGCATCCGCGGCGTCGGCAATCAGTCGGGTTACGCGGCGTCCAAGCACGGCGTGGTGGGCCTGACCCGCAACTCCGCCGTGGAATACGGTCAATACGGCATCCAGATCAACGCCATCGCGCCCGGAGCGATCATGACCCCGATGGTCGAGAACTCGCTGAAGCAGATGGGCGGTGACGACTGGGAGGCAGCCGGCAAGGAATTCGTGAGCGTCAATCCGATGAAGCGCTTCGGCAAACCCGAGGAAGTCGCCGCGCTCGCTGCGTTCCTGCTGTCGGGCGATGCAGGCTTCATCAACGGTGCGGTGATCACCATCGACGGCGGCCAGTCCTACAAGTACTGACCCCCCGCAAGCGGGGCCTCAGTGCTCCAACGCGTAGGCGATCGCCGCCTTCACTGCGGCCACCTGTGCGTCATTGCACTGCTGTGCAGTGGCGCGCGGGCTGTCGGGATAGACCTCGGTGGTGGTGACGAATCGTGCGTCAGTCATGCCCGCACACAGCCCCAGGCCCTTGCAGTCGTACTCGATGACGCCCGGCGCAACCTCCGGGGAGCCGATGATCGTGCAGTCGGGATCAGCGGGTGCGATGTGGGTGACCTGTGACACGGCCTCGATGATCGCCTGCTGGAAGCCCGGCTGGGGCCGCGCGCTGTCATCGACCAGATAGAAGCCATCGGGGATGGTGCCGGGCTCGAAACGCTTGCCGTCGCGTGCGGCCAGCGCCGGACGGAACTCGGTCTCGTCGCTGTCGGTGGTTTCGTGAAGATCGATATGCATGGCGATCGCGCCGGGCACCGAGGCCATGAAACGCATCAGCGCGGTCGCTTCTTGCGCAGGACTGTCCTCGAAGAAATTGCGGTTCGGGTCCAGCGCATCCGCATTCCAGCGCTGGATGTGCTCATAACCCCATGGGCTCACGCATGGCACCACGACGAGGTTGGCGATGCCGGCAAAGTCCGACGCTGCGTGTTCCAGGAACTGCAGCGCACCATGCACCCCGCTGGTCTCGTAGCCGTGCACGCCGCCGGTCACCAGCATCGTCGGCAGGACTGCATTCCAGTCATGGCTGCGCACGGCGAGCAGCGGGTAACGCGCTTCACTCCCGTAGTCCAGGGTGCCGTATTGAATGACATCGAAACGATCACGAAGCGCGTCGATGCGTGCCAAGACGTCATTGGCATGGCTGCGCTGCCGGCGTTGGCGTGCACGCCACGCGGCTTTCTCGGCAGGCCCCCAGGGCTGTGCCACGTCCTCGGCGTTCATCGGCATCATCTCTCCTTTCGCTATCGCCAATCTAGCAGGCGCGCGGTCAGGGGTTGCTGCCGGGCAATCCAGCCGCCTGACGGACCCAGTCGGCCAGCTGCGCGGTGTCGAACGCTTCGTCCTCGCCGATGTGGAGATAGCGCACATGCTCGACCTTGCTGGCCACCGGTGGCAGGGGCGTGAGCTGCGTGCCGCGGGGGAAGGTCAGCTTGATGTAGCGGTCGAAGCAGTGATAGCTGAGGAACCAGTCGTCGCGACCCGGTGCGCCATACAAGGGCGAGTTCCACCGGACCGACTTGCGTACCTCCGGCACGATGCTTTCGATCAGTGCATCAAGTCGTTCGCCAACCGCGCGCTTCCAGCCGGGCATCGCGGCGATATAGGCCTGCACGGGTGCATCGCCCTCGCCCTTGGGGATCTGCGGATTGCCGCCGGAGAGAAGCCTGACCGCCATCGGTTGATTCTGGCGCCGATCGCGTCAACGCCCCATCATCGCTGCAGACCACCGGCACCCACCGCCTCCGGTGCAGCCAGCAGCCCCTTGCGCCTGAACCACATCTCCAACGGCACGGTCACCAGCGGCGGGACCGCCGCCAGCACCGCCAGCAACAGCGCCCAGCCCGGCCAGCGCAGCCGGGTGGCGCTGATGAACGTCACCACCAGATAGAACAGGAATGCCGCGCCATGCAGGCGGCCAAACAGCCACACGCCGACATCAATGGCCGGGCCGCCGTATTTGAGCCCCATGCCGATCAGCAGGCCTGCCCATGTCAAGGCTTCGATCAGGGCGGCAACGTAGAACAGGCGGCCTGCGGGCGCCATCGGGCGTAAAGTCATGTGGTTCCTCCGGAAGAGCCCGGATTCTACGCGAAGCAACGCATCACTCCGAGGTGCTGCGCTCAGCCACGCCAGTTGGCGTGCGTCTCCCAGAAGGTCACGCTGCGACGGTACCCGGCGTGGTCTAGCGGCACGCCGGAACCCCCTTCGGCAACCCCCAGCGCGTTGCGCATCAGGGTGATGGGCGTCATCGGCGTTTCCTCCGGCGCCATGGTGTACAGGCAGCCCACCACGCCCCAGTCCGCCTCGATCGGCTGGCCTTCCTTCGCCAGCTGCCCGGCGCTGTAGAGGATCGGGATCAGGTAGTTCGCCACCGGCGGCACCAGTCCTTCGAACCATCGCACCAGCACGGGCAGCTCGGCATCGTTGCGCGCCTCGTAGCCCGAGCGCAGCAGATGCCGGTTGTCGTCGGTGATCGGTACCGCGAAGCAGCGCGTCGAGGTCCAGTTACGGTGCACGTGCAGCTTGCAGAAGGGCGCGTAGCCGTCTAGCACGGCGTCAGGCGCATGCGTGTTGAGATGGCGCTCGAACTCCGCCGCGTCGATGTCCTGGATGGTGTTGCCGCGTGGCTCGCGCGGGAACAGCCGCAGGCGCGCGAACTCGGTGAGGACGATGCTCACGCCTGGCCCTGGAACACCGGTGCCAGCATCCGGAACGTGCCTGCATCGGCATCCATTTCCACCCTGCCGCCGACCGGGACGATGAACTGCTCGCGCACGTGGCCGATCATCGCGCCCCGATAGGCCGGGATCCTGAGTGGCCGGATGTGGTCTTCGATGATCTGCTCCAGCGTCAGCGACCCGTAACCGCCGCCCGGATCGCAATCGGTGCACTGCCCGAAGATGAAACCGGCGATCTGGTCGAGCGCGCCCATCAGCTTCAAGGTACTGAACATGCGGTCCACGCGATACGGCGCTTCCGACACGTCCTCGAGGAACAGGATCTTGCCGCGGAAATCCGGCAGGTAGGACGAGCCCGCCAGCGCTGTCAGCACCGCCAGGTTGCCGCCGACCAGTTCGCCGCTTGCCTTGCCGCCGGTGATCGTCTGCGTGCGGTTGCGACGCGGCACCAGCTCGTCACCGGCTTCCAGTTTGTTGCGGTAGTCCATCAGTTCGCGTTCGAGGAACAGCCGCTGGAACTGATCGACATTGAAGCGGTTCCAGCTGCCCGAGCCAATCGGGCCGTGGAAGGTCACCAGCCCGGTCTTCGCATGGATCGCGCAATGCAGCGCGGTGACGTCCGAATAGCCAAGCAGGATCTTGGGGTTGCGGCGGATGAGGCCATAGTCCAGCAGTGGCAACAGCCGCGCGGCACCGGAACCGCCACGCGTGCAGACGATCGCCTTGACTTCCCGGTCCCCGAACATCGCATTGATATCACCGGCGCGCGCCGCATCGGCACCCGCGAGATGTCCCCACCGGTCACCGTAATGCCTGCCCGTCTTGACCCTGAAGCCGAGCGCCTCCATCGCCTCGCGCGCCAGCTGCAGGCCCAGGCTGTCATCGATCGCGCCGGAGGGACTGACTAGCCCGACCGTGTCGCCCCGGCTGAGCGGCACCGGCAGCAGCCGCCCGCCACGGGGCTGTGCAAGCACGTCGGCGCTGCCGATGAACGGCAAGGCCGTTGCTGCAAGTGCGGAAGTCGTAAGGAAACGGCGCCTGTCCATTGTTCGATCCATTGCTGAGCCCGTGCTCAGGGTAACAAGCACGATGTCGAAAGCAGTTGAGGCGCCCGCCTGGCGTCAACCCCGCAGCAGGAACACCGGCAACGCCACCAGCGCCAGCAGCAGCGCGATCGCAAGGAAGATGACGACCACCCGTCCCGGCTCGGCACGCAGCACGGTCCAGAACGTTTCCGCGGTGCCGGCTTCGCGCGCAGCCGCGTATTCCGCACGTGCGCGGGCCTGGCGCTGCGCCTGGTACGCGGCCATGTGCCGCTTGGCTTCGGCGATGTCGGCATCCTCGCGCACGAAGATCCCGCCCGCTGCGATCCCCCACATGCTGGGCGGCGTCTCGTAGAAATCGATGTCGTGCGTGCGCAGCATCTCGCGCACGTCATCGGCCTCGTCATCGGGAACGTGGCGCAGGTTGAGCAGCAGCTTGGCCATGGCGGGATGATAACGGGCTGCGGTGCATGCGGCCCGCGGCTATGCTTGCCGCAGGAGGGATCCATGCCGCTCAGCCTCAACGAAATCCGCGACCGCGCGCTGCGCTTCGCCCGCGACTGGGCGGGCGTCACCTCCGAGCGCGCGGAGGCGCAGACCTTCTGGAACGAGTTCTTCCAGGTGTTCGGCGTGCACCGCCGCCGGGTCGCGGTGTTCGAGCAGAAGGCGCGGCGCTTCACCGGCAGCGAGCACGGCCGCATCGACGTGTTCTGGCCGGGCGTGATGCTGGCCGAGCACAAGAGCGCCGGGGTGGACCTCGATACCGCCTATCGCCAGGCCACCGATTACTTCGCCGGGCTGGCCGATGCCGAGCTGCCGCGCTACGTGCTGGTCAGCGACTTCGCGCGCCTGCGCGTGCACGACCTGGAGGGCGAGTCCGCGCCGCTGGAATTCGCGCTGGCCGACCTGCCCGCCCACATCGGCGCGTTCGGCTTCATCAGCGGCTACCAGCCGCGCGCGTACAAGGAGGAAGACCCGGTCAACGTGCTGGCCGCCGAGCGCATGGGCAGGCTGCACGATGCGCTGAAGTCCGCCGGCTACGACGGCCACGCACTGGAACTGCTGCTGGTGCGGCTGCTGTTCTGCCTGTTCGCCGACGACACCGGCATCTTCCAGCCGCGCCACGTCTTCCACGACCTCATCGGCCAGCGCACCGCCGAGGACGGCAGCGACCTCGGCATGTGGCTGGCGCGCGTGTTCCAGGTGCTGGACACCCCGCCGGAGCGCCGCCAGAAGACGCTGGACGAACAACTGGCCGAGCTGCCCTACGTCAACGGCAAGCTGTTCGCCGAGAAGCTGCCGATGGCGGATTTCGACGCGCGCATGCGCCAGCTGCTGCTGGATGCCAGCGGCCTGGACTGGAGCCGCATCAGCCCGGCGATCTTCGGCTCGATGTTCCAGTCGGTGATGGATGCCAGGGCACGGCGCAACCTCGGCGCGCACTACACCAGCGAGAAGAACATCCTCAAGCTGATCGGCCCGCTGTTCCTCGATGGCCTGAAGGCCGAGCTCGAGCAGGCCGGCCACAACGAACGCAAGCTGGTGCAGTTGCACGCGAAGCTGGCGAAGCTGACCTTCCTCGACCCGGCCTGCGGCTGCGGCAACTTCCTCGTCGTCGCCTACCGCGAGCTGCGGCTGCTGGAGCTGGAAGTGCTGAAGCGCCAGTTCGCCGTGCAGCAGTCGGTGCTGGCGCGGGTGCAGGACCACGTGCTGGTGGACGTGGACCAGTTCTTCGGCATCGAGATCGAGGAGTTCCCGGCGCAGATCGCGCAGGTGGCGATGTGGCTGATGGACCACCAGATGAACCTGCGGGTGGCGCAGCAGTTCGGCGAGAACGTGATCCGCCTGCCGCTGGCCAAATCCGCCGGCATCGTGCACGGCAACGCGCTGCGGATCGACTGGAACGATGTGATTCCGTCCGTGAAGCTCGATTTCATCATGGGCAATCCGCCGTTCATCGGTGCCAAGCTGATGGACGAGGCGCAGCGCGCCGATCTGCTCGCGGTTGCAGGCGGACTGAAGGGCGCGGGGCTGCTCGACTTCGTGAGCGCGTGGTACCTGAAGGCCGCGGACTACATGGGCGAACACCCAATCCGCACTGCTTTCGTGTCAACCAATTCGATCACGCAGGGCGAACAGGTGGGCGTGCTGTGGGGCGAGATGCTGCGCAGGGGATGCCGCATCTTCTTCGCGCACCGCACGTTCCAATGGAACAACGAGGCACGCGGCGTGGCGGCGGTGCATTGCGTGATCGTCGGCTTCGCCAAGCACGAGATCACGCCGAAGCGGTTGTTCGACTATCAGGACATCCGTGGCGAGGCACACGAACTGGCGGCGGCCAACATCAACCCGTATCTGGTGGATGCGGCGAACGTACTGCTGCCCAATCGAAGCAAGCCGATCTGCCCGGTGCCGGAAATCGGCATCGGCAACAAGCCGATCGATGGCGGCTACTACCTCCTCAATCCATCCGAATTGCGTGATCTTCTTGCCGCTGAACCCGGAATTGCCCCTTATGTCAGGCGCTGGTATGGCGCTACAGAGTTCTTGAATGGCATAGAGCGTTACTGCATTTGGCTCGGCGACGCATCACCTACAGAACTGCGGCAGCTACCTGAGGCGATGAAACTCGTTACTAACGTCAGGAAATTCCGGCTGGGAGAATTGAGTGCAAAAAATGGGCGCGAAGCAAAGGCCGGAGTGAGTTCTCTGGCATTGGCCGACACACCTACTCGCTTCCACGTTCATAACATGCCGAACAGCACTTACCTACTCATTCCCGCACACACCACCGAAAGTAGGCGCATTTCTCCAATTGGCTTCATGGAGCCCGATGACTTCAGTGGCAACGCCAATTTCATTAGCTGGACCGACCAGAGTTTCATAGACACTCATAGGCCGCTCTGCGCGTAGCGCTTTTCAAACTCTACA
>JAEXBT010000133.1 GCA_023393895.1 Pseudomonadota bacterium | reverse complement strand
CACCTGCATCGCATGCAGTTCCGCGAGGCCTCGTGAGCGCGTCGCGCAGGCCTGCGCCGGCCTGGTGGTATGGCGATGCGGCGATACCCCTGCACGCGCGCGCGCTCGCCGCCGTGTACGGCGTGCTGGTGCGGGTGCGGCGCGGCCTGTACCGGCGCGGTTGGCTGAAGACGCAGCGCGTGGGCGCGCCGGTGATCGTGGTCGGCAATCTCGTAGCCGGCGGCAGCGGCAAGACGCCACTGGTGGTTGCCCTGGCCAACCGGCTGCGCGCGGATGGCTGGACACTCGGCATCGCCAGCCGTGGCTACGGGCGCGAGGAGCCCGGTATGCCGCGCTGGGTCGAGGCGCGCAGCGATCCGCGCCTGCATGGCGACGAGGCGGTGCTGATCGCGCGCCGCACCGGCTGCAGGGTCCGGGTGGATGTTGATCGCGTCGCCGCCGCGCGTGCGCTGGTCGAGGCTGGATGCGACATCGTGGTCTGCGACGACGGCCTGCAGCATTTGCGGCTGCATCGCGACTTCGCGATCGAGGTGATTGATGGTGCCCGCCGCTACGGCAACGGCCGGCTGCTCCCGGCCGGCCCGCTGCGCGAGCTGCCGGCGGAAGCCGCCTCGCCGGATTTCCGAGTGGTCAACCATGGAATCGCGGCGGCCACGCCCGAGCCAGCGCTCGGGGAATGGCCGATGCGACAGGCGTTCGGTCACCCGATACCCTTGCATGGCGGCCGCCCCAAGCCGTTCGCCGAGTTCAGCGGCCGGCGGGTCAACGCGGTGGCCGGCATCGGTCATCCCGAGCGCTTCTTCGATCTGCTGCGCGCGCAGGGCTTGGGGGTGCTGCCGCATGCCTTCCCGGACCATCATGCCTATATGGCAGAAGACCTGGAGTTCGGCAACGCGCTGCCAATCCTCATGACCGAGAAGGACGCGGTGAAATGCGCCGCGTTCGCGCCGGAGAACAGCTGGTGCGTGGCGATCGACGCGCGCCTGCCGGAGGCTTTCTGGCTGGCGCTTGAAGAGCGGCTGGCCCCGTTGCGGAGTCCCCCCGATGCCTGATTTCGTCGTCGCCATTCCTGCGCGCTATGCCGCTGCGCGCCTGCCCGGCAAGCCGCTGCGCCTGCTGGGCGGGCGTCCGCTCGTCTGGCATGTCGCACAACGCGCGCTCGCCGCGGGAGCGCGATCGGTGTGGGTGGCGGCCGATGATCCGCGCATTGCCGAAGCGGTCGCAGGCGAGGGCGTGCAGGTGGCGATGACCTCGTCCGGGCACGCATCGGGGACCGACCGGTTGGCAGAATGCGCGGAGATCGCCGGCTGGGCCGACGACACCCTCGTGGTCAACCTGCAGGGCGACGAGCCGTTCGCACCGGCATCGGGCATCCGCGAAGTCGCGGCGCTGCTCGCGCGCAGCGACTGCGAAATGGCCACCCTCGCCACGCCGATCGAGAGCCGCGAACTGCTGTTCGACCCGAACGCAGTCAAGGTGGTTGCCGATGACCAGGAGCGCGCGCTGTACTTCAGCCGCGCGCCGGTGCCGTGGCATCGCGATGCCTTCGCCGATGCCGGTTATCCGCTGCAGGACAATCCATGGCTGCGGCATATCGGCATCTACGCCTATCGCGCGGGGTTCCTGCGCCGGTTCGCCGCACTGCCGCCCGGACGGCTGGAGCAGATCGAGAAGCTGGAGCAGTTGCGCGTGCTAGAGGCCGGCTTCCGCATCGCGGTCGCGCTCACGCCGGAGCCGTTCCCGCCGGGCGTCGACACGCCGGAGGATCTCGCGCGCGCCGAGGCGTACCTGCAGGGCGTGCGATGAGGCTGCTGATGGTCTGCCTCGGCAACATCTGCCGATCACCGATGATGGAAGGCTGGCTGCGAGACGCGATCGAACGCGAGCCGGCGTTGTGGGGCAGGGTCGAGGTCGATTCGGCTGGCATCGGGCTCTGGCATGTCGGCCAGCCGCCGGACGCCCGCACGATCGCGACCGCGCGCCGCCATGGCATCGACATCTCGGGCCAGCGCGCGCGCCAGCTCCGCGCCGGGGATTTCGACACGTTCGACCTCGTGTTGTTCGCCGATGCACAGACGCTGCGCGATGGCCTCGAGCGCCGTGGTGATGGCAGTGCGACGGCCGGGTTGTACCTGGATTGGGCCGGCCTTGATGGCGAACTCGACCTGGTCGACCCCTACCAGGGCGATGCCGATGACTTCGAAGCCGTCTGGCGGCGCGTGGCAGACGGTGGTGCCGGCATCGTGAAACGACTGCTGCGCGAAGGCGCGGCATAATCACCCGGTGACGTCGAACGATACGCCCGCCTTCGATGGCAAGGCCTATGCCCGCGCCTTGACCGCGGCGCCCGGCGTGTACCGCATGTACGGTGCCGACGACAGCCTGCTCTATGTCGGCAAGGCGGCCTCGCTCAAGAAGCGTGTCGCCAGCTACTTCAACAAGGCGCTCAGCCACCGCATCGCGACGATGGTCGGGCAGGTCGCGCGGATGGAGATCACCGTCACCCGTACGCCCGGCGAAGCGCTGCTGCTGGAAAACCAGCTGATCAAGACGCTCAGGCCGCGCTACAACGTGATGCTGCGCGACGACAAGAGCTATCCGTACGTACTCATCACTCGCGAGCAGTGGCCGCGGATCGCCGCCCAGCGCGGCGCGCGCTCGACGCCCGGCCGCTACTTCGGTCCGTACCCCAGCATGGGCGCGGTGCGCGAGACGCTCAACGTCATGCACAAGCTGTTCCAGCTGCGCAATTGCGAGGACAGCGTGTTCCGCAACCGCTCACGGCCGTGCCTGCAGTACCAGATCGGTCGCTGCAGCGCGCCCTGCGTGGGGCTGGTCGAGGAAGCCGAATACGCGGACGCGGTGCGTCGCGCCGGCATGTTCCTGGAAGGGCGCAGCGAGGAGCTGACCGGCGAGCTGGCGCGCGACATGGAGGCGGCCAGCGCGGCGCTGGAATTCGAGCGCGCCGCGCGCATCCGTGACCTGCTCGCCTCGATCCGCTCGGTGCAGGCGCGTCAGTTCGTCGATGGCAATGCCGCCGAGCTCGACGTGCTGGCCTGCGCACTCGAGGGCGGGCGCGCCTGCGTGATGCTGCTGGCCTTTCGTGACGGCCGCAACCTCGGCACCCGCAGCTACTTCCCGAAGTTGAACGGCGCAGACAGTGCAGAGGAAGTGCTCGGCGCCTTCGTGTCCCAGTACTACGCCGAGCAGCCGGCGCCGCGCGAGATCGTGCTCGACCGCGAGATCGCCGACATACCCCTGCTCGAGGAAGCCTTCAGCGCGGCCAGCGGGCGCCGCGTGCAGATCAAGCACAGCGTGCGCGGCGAGCGTGCCGGCTACGTGGAACTTGTGCGGCGCAACGCGCAGGTGGCGCTGGCCACCGAACTCTCCAGCCGCGCCGCGCAGGCCGCGCGCCTGTCCGACCTGCAGGCGATGCTCGCCTTGCCGGCACCTCCGACGCGGATCGAATGCTTCGACATCAGCCACACGATGGGCGAGGCGACCGTCGCGTCGTGCGTGGTGTTCGATGGCGAAGGCCCGGTGCGCAGCCAGTACCGGCGCTACAACATCGCCGGCATCGAACCGGGTGACGACTACGCGGCCATGCAGCAGGCACTGGAGCGGCGCTTTCGCCGCGCGGCGGAAGCGGGTGGCGTGCTGCCCGAGTTGCTGCTGATCGATGGCGGCGCCGGCCAACTTGCGCGTGCGCGGCAGGTGCTGGCCGATCTGGGTATCGATGGCGTGCAGCTGGTCGGCGTGGCGAAGGGCGAGGAGCGCAAGGCGGGCCACGAGACACTGGTGCTGCCCGATGGCCGCGAACTGCGCCCCGGCGTGCAATCGCCGGGCCTGCAGTTGATCCAGCAGGTGCGCGACGAGGCGCACCGTTTCGCCATCACCGGCCATCGGGGGCGCCGGCAGAAGGCGCGCAGCACCAGTCGCATTGAGGACATCCCGGGCATCGGCCCGCGCCGCCGCGCCAGCCTGCTCAAGCACTTCGGCGGACTGGCGGGATTGAAGGCCGCGGGCGTGGACGAGATCGCGCGGGTGGAGGGCATCAACCTGCCTCTGGCCGAACGCATCTACACGGCGTTGCATGGATTGGGCGAGAATGCGCCATCGTGAAAATGACGCTGACCATCCCCACCATGCTGACGCTGGCCCGGATCGTGATGATCCCGGTGCTGGTCGCCGTGTTCTACCTGCCGGGCAAGTGGACCAGCGTGGCGGCGATGCTGATCTTCGCGCTGGCCTCGGTGACCGACTGGCTCGATGGCTGGATCGCACGGCGCTACCACCAGTACTCCGCATTCGGTGCATTCCTGGACCCGGTCGCCGACAAGCTGATGGTTTCGACCGCGCTGTTCCTGATCGTGCAGGCGCACCCGACGCCTTGGATGGCCTGCTGGGCCGGGGTGATTGTCGGTCGCGAGATCGCGGTCTCGGCGTTGCGCGAATGGATGGCCGAGCTCGGCCAGCGCGCGAGGGTAAAGGTGCAGGCGGTCGGCAAGTTCAAGACGGTGGTGCAGATGGTCGCGATCGGCTGTTTGCTGTATTCGCCGTCAAAGGAACCGGAGCCATGGCTGTGGATGGGCCGCGAGGTGTTCATCATCGGTGACTGGCTGCTGGCCGGCGCTGCGCTGCTGACCCTCTGGTCGGGCTTCGAATACCTGCGTGCGGCCTGGCCGGTGCTGCGTGCCGGCGAGGGCAGGGCGACGCCGGCGCCGTTGGGTGTTGACAGCCTCACGCGCCCCGGTAAAATGCACGGCTCAACGCGGGAATAGCTCAGTTGGTAGAGCGCAACCTTGCCAAGGTTGAGGTCGAGGGTTCGAGCCCCTTTTCCCGCTCCAGACATGAAAAGCCCCGGTTCGCCGGGGTTTTTCGTTTCGCAAGCCCGATGGACTTGTGGAACAATTGCGTTCGATGGCCGAGTAGCAGAGTGGTTATGCAGCGGATTGCAAATCCGCGTACGCCGGTTCGATTCCGACCTCGGCCTCCATCGTGACGACAAGGGCGCCTCCGGGTGCCCTTGTTCTTTTCCGGCACCGGCGTCGTGCGATGATGCAGCCTGGCCCGGATGGCGAAACTGGTAGACGCAAGGGACTTAAAATCCCTCATCCGCAAGGGTATGTGGGTTCGATCCCCACTCCGGGCACCAATAAAAACAATGGTTTACGTCACTTCCCGACAAGGGATTTGACTGTCCCAACAAGCGGTGGGACACTCATGGGACAGCAGCTTCCAACTGTCCCCAATGGCGACCATCGAAACCCGACACGGCAAAGACGGCACGAAGTCCTATCGCGTGCGCATCCGGCTGTTGGGTGAGAAGCCACGCACGCGCACCTTCAAGCGCCTGACCGACGCGAAGGCGTGGGCTTCGAAAGCAGAGAGCGACCTAGCGCATGGCACCTATGTGCCGACTACTGCCGACCGCCGAAAGTCGCTGGCCGATGTCATCGACGCGTACCTAGATGAGTTCCTGCCGACCCGAGGCATCCGAGACGAGACGAAGCACCGAACGCTGCTGGCGTGGTGGCGAGCCGAGTACGGCCATGTCACCTTGGATCGTTTGAAGCCTGAGCTAGTCGCAGACGCACGCAACGTGCTGATGAAGCGAAAGAAGCGCGATGGCGAACCGCTGAGTGGCGCGACGGTGAACCGATACCTGGCCGCGCTGAGTGCTGTCTGTAAGTGGGCGTGGAAGGAAAAGCGGTGGCTGCCGGCCAACCCCGTGCGCGAGGTCTCGAAGGCGCAAGAATCCGAGGGCATCGTGCGCTTCCTGTCCGAAGATGAGCGAGCCGCGCTGCTGACCGCTGCCAAGGCGTCCACTGACCCGAACATCCATACCGCCATCCTGCTGGCGCTGGCCACGGGGGCGCGAGCATCCAACATCCGCAACCTGCAATGGACGGACGTTGACCTGAAAGCGGGCCGGCTTCGCTTCCCCACGACCAAGAATGGCAGCCCGCGCTATGTCCCGTTGATTGCGGCAGCGCAGAGCGCCCTAGAAGGCCATTACAAGCGTGACCCGACCGGAGAGGGGTGGGTATTCAAGGGAGGCCGCAACGGAGCGCCAGCGAGCTTTCAAAAGGCATGGGAGAAGGTGCGCGCGGAGGCGAAGCTGGAAAACTTCCGGTTCCATGACCTACGACATACGACGGCCAGCTACCTGACGATGGCAGGGGCAGGGCTGGCTGAGGTAGCAGAGGCGTTAGGGCATCGCACGCTGGTGATGGCGAAGCGGTATTCGCACCAGACCGGCGAGCATGTGCGTTCCACGTTTGAGAGGTTGGCCGACAAGCTGACCGAACCCGAATCCGGCTGATGCCGGTATCAAGCGGCGCGACCGAGTGCGCGAACACTCGGCCACGCCTTCCACAACCGTTCGAAGGAGAACGATCATGGCAACTCCCAATTTACTACTCAGGGATCAAATCGCGGAAATACTGGCGCAAGAGGCACCCGCCACTGGGCCGAGGAAACGCGAGTGCGACCCCGGCCAATATGACGCAGAGCCGGTGCATGGAAACTTCACCGAAGAATCCGGCGTGCATCTGTGGTGCGCTGATGCGTTGGCCACGATGATTTCAACGCCAGATGCCGCACTGGATGAGTGGAACGACGACATCCAAGCCGCTATGCGCTACCTGCTGTCGTGTGAGGTGGGCCGCGCACGGCAAGCTGCACGGGCTGAGAGTGCAGCACGCGCCGCGAAGCAAGCTAACGGATGACCATCTAAGCCGCGCCTAGGCTGATCCCAGAACACCGGGCACCTTCCCCGGCTGGCGCGGCCCTTATCGAAGGGCGCAGAGGTGCGCGTGATGTTGGTCGATTGGGATGAAAAGCGTAAGCAACTTGGCATGACTGACTCGCAGTTTCGGCAGTCTTTACTCAATCAACAGCATGAAATCTTCGTGTATGTGGCTGATGAATGGTGCCAAGGAACGCAGGACGAATTTTTGCCCGCGTGGGATGCGGATTCATTTCCGCTGGTCACCTGGGTAGATCGGGGATCGCCGCCACACTTCGTCGACGCTAACGGACGACGCGACCTATCGGGCGCGAGACTTCCGCTGGTTAACTACACGGTTTCAGGTTGGGTTCGCATACCACGCGATGCGGTGGCGGCATCACTTGCCCATCGCGAACCACTGGAGCTTCGGGGAGTTTTGATCGGTATAGAGGGTGGCGATGGCGAATTGGTGGCGAGCCTCAACACGCTGGGCGATCGGCGCTACATCCAGTCCGAAGGCTTCCATGACTGGCGAGGAACATTCGTAGAAGTCGAGGACCTGCGGTTCCGATCAACGACCGCGTGTAGCGCCACGCCTGAAGTCGATCCGCGCACGGAGAGAAGCCTGCTTAGAGTGATCCGCGCATTGGCGGACATGGCGAACATTCCGCAGCGCGGAGGCGCAAACGCCATTCAACTTCAGCTTGAACAGCTTGGCTTTACAAGCCCGAACGATGACACGATTCGGTCGATATTGAAGCGCGCCAGAGCCATCCAAGCTGATCCGAAAACCTAATTGGGAATCCCGCTGAGTTATTCGGACATCACCGGCAAACCATGCCTAGATTGTTGAACCGTCAACGGCCATTCCGAGCCGTTGCGGAGCAACTACAGTGGCAAAGCAATACCGCACCGTCGCCCAATTCGCGACTGAGAACACGTTCACCGAGCCGCAACTGCGGTGGTGGATTTTCCACGCTGAATCCAACGGCCTGAGCGAGCAGGGCGCTATCAAGCGCATTGGCCGTCGCGTCTATATCGACCCCGAAGCATTCGACCGCTGGATTGATTCCCAGCAGGCGGTGCGGGCATGACTGCGCCTAACGCTGCAAGCGCGTATGCGCATCCCTACGGCCTTTCCACTGAGCAGGTGAGGAAATCCCTGCCGGAACACGGTGAAAGCCTCCACGCGCAATTGGTGGAGCTTTCCAAGCGGCCCACGGCAGAGAGAGCCGAAACGATGGCCCGCAACCTAGAAGCCGTCCGGCAGGAAGTCATGCGACTGCGCGAACGAATCGCCATCGAAGGCGAGCCGAACGTCTAAGCGCCGGGGGGCGGACAATGGCAACGAAGATTCCGGCGCACAAGCGCCAGAAGTTCCGTGGGCGACGGACGGACTACACGTTCACCCGGCTTCCGCATTACGTCATCCAGTCGGCCCAATGGCGGGCGCTGAGTGGCAACGCGGTTAAGTTCCTGGTCGAGCTGGCAGCCGCCTACAACGGAAGCAATAACGGCGACCTGAGCCTAACGAGGCGGATGGCCCTGCAACGCGGATGGCGCAGCGGGCAGACACGAGACAACGCCGCAGCGGAAGCGGTCGAGGCGGGCTTTGCACTAATCACGCGGCACGGTGGCCGAGGCAATCGCCCGAACCTGTACGCGATTACATGGGAGCCGATAGATGACGTGGGGAAGGGCGTGATGTACGCGCCCGAGGTGACGGCCTCGCGTCTCTGGCAAAAAAGGTGGCCCGAAAATCAGGCTAAGGAAGGCCAGAAATCGGGCCAGCCTTCATGATTTCCCATCTCTTATGGCCTGAAATCTGGCCCTTCCAGCATGAAAACAGCCGAAAAGGTGGCCCGAAATCTAGCCCCCTTCTAAGTTTTACCAAGGGCGAAGCACTTGGGGCTGTGGCCGTTGCCTTGGCACCTGCATTTAACGCTTCAGACGCGGGCGGCCCAACATGACCGCCGCCTACGACGAAGCCGAACACCTGCTAGCACTTGTGTTGGCGGCCTATTGGGACGGCAGGGTGACGCAGGCGCAAGCCGCCAAGATGATCGGCATCCGTCGCGAATGGTTCGTGGCAATGGCGGAAGTCAAGCTGGTGGAGCGCGTCATCTCGGATGAACGTCTGCTGCGGGCTGCGGCTTGGCGCATCTTCCTGTCGGCCTTCCACGAATGCTTCCCGGAATGTGATTCACGAATACGCGCACAAGGGCCATTGCCGGGTATGGAAACGAAAACCGATGACCTATGGCGACCGCCGCCGCCTTCGCCATGCATCCATATCGAAAACGGGACTGATTGAGCATTGCAGTCTGATAGTTTGGTAATAGGCATTCGCTCCCCGGCAAGCCTCGCGCGCTGTCCCGCGATTAAGGACAGCACAAACATCACGGGCCGCATTGCGGCCCTTTTCTTTGGACTGGACATGATCGCTGACCTTCCCCGATTCAAAACGTACATGCGTGAGCTGACTGACGACTTGGACGGTGCGTTTACGTTCGCGCTGGAATCCGCAGCGCGCGAGGTGAACGCCTATCTGGGTTTTGACGTTGAGGTGGAATACGGAGCCGATGCACCCGCCGACATCCTGATGGGTTGCGTCCTGCTGGCGCATGTCCACGCCGAACCCGGCGACGTTGAGATGAACGAGCATCGCGTGGCCGCAGCGCATCGGCTGCTGTCGCCGTACCGCGAAACGATCGGATTCCGCTGCGCTTGATAACCCAAGCGGAACCCAAGTGAAACCCAATGGGTTTCCCTAACACCGACTGACCCGCGAAAGCGGGTTTTTTTGTGTCCGGCACCTAGGGCCGGTTTCTGTTTACAACACTCTGGAGTGTAGAAAAATGAGTTTGAAGAACATCCGCGAGGCCAAGGCCGCCAAGGTGGCCGCCGCCCGTGACATCGTGGCGAAGGCCGATGCCGAGAAGCGCAGCCTGACGGCTGAGGAAACCGCATCGTTCAACGCGGTCAAGGCCGAGATCGAATCGCTGGAGGCGGACGAAAGCCGCGCCGCGTTCCTGGCCGATGCCGAGCGCCGCATGGCGGGTTCGCAGGTGACGCCGGCCAATGGCGACAACTTCGCCCGTCTGGAATCGCAGGTCAACGTGCTGGATGTCGTGCGGGCGCAGATGGAAGGCCGCAGCCTGTCCGGTGCCGCTGCCGAGTATCACGCTGAAACCGAACGTCGCACGGGCCGCAAGGCGCAGGGCATGTTCATCCCGATGCGTGCCTTGGAACAGCGCGTCAACACCACGACGAGCGTTCCCGAGCTGGTGCCGACCGACTACCGCCCGGATCAACTGATCAACCCGCTGCGGAACCGCCTGCTGGCCCGCAAGCTGGGCGTGCGCGTGCTGTCGGGCCTGCACGGCAACATCGTGGTGCCGAAGTACGGCAGCGGTCTTTCGGTGGGCTGGGTGGCTGAGAATCAGGCGGTGCCCGAATCGGACATTGCGCTGGATTCGGTCACGCTGTCGCCGAAGCATTGCGGTGGCGTCACCGAGCTGTCCCGTCAGCTGATCCAGCAGGCCAGCCCGGACGTTGAGCAGCTGGTGCGTGATGACTTCGCGTTCCTGCTGGCTCAGGCGATTGATTCCGCGCTGATCAAGGGCGGTGGCACGAATGAGCCGGACGGCGTGTTGTCCACGGCTGGCATCCAGACCGCGAACCTTGCCACGATGAGCTGGGCCAACGTGCTGGGGATGAAGCTGCTGGCCGATACCGCGAACACCGATGCGGTGAATTGGGTGATGAACCCGAAGGCCGCAGCCAAGTTCGCAGGCACCGAAAAGACCACGGGCACCGGCGTGTATCTGCTGGGCGATGACGGCAAGATCGCGGGCCTTCCGGCTTACGTCACGAATCAGGTGCCGGATGTCGATGTTGATTCGGCCTACGCGATTCTGGGTGAC
>JAEXBT010000132.1 GCA_023393895.1 Pseudomonadota bacterium | reverse complement strand
CGCCCGGTGGTGGTCATAAACTACCCGGAGGCGATCAAGGCCTTCTACATGCGCCTCAACGACGACGGCCGCACCGTGGCCGCGATGGACGTGCTGGCGCCGGGCATCGGCGAGATCATCGGCGGCTCGCAGCGCGAGGAGCGCCTCGACGTGCTGGATGCGCGGATGCAGCAGTTCGGCCTCGATCCCGAACACTACGGCTGGTACCGCGACTTCCGCCGCTACGGCAGCGTGCCGCACGCCGGCTTCGGCCTCGGCTTCGAGCGCCTTGTGGTCTATGTCTGCGGCCTGTCCAACATCCGCGACGCGATTCCCTACCCGCGCGCGCCGGGCAGCGCGGAATTCTGATGATTCTGTTCCTTGCCATGGCCTTCATCGGCATCGCGACGGGTGGACTGACCGCGTTCGTCATCTTCTGGCCGCTGTCCCTGGTCCACCTGCGTGACCGCCATCCGGAAGTTGCCGCGCAGCTCGCGCAGCCGGCTTTCCTGCATCCGCGTGCGCTGGCATGGCTGTTGGCTGGCCGCTATCGGGTCGTCCGCGATCGCGCGTTCACCGGCCTGGCAACTCCGGCGCGCGTCGCGCTTGCCGTGATCCTGCTCGGCCTTTCGCTCTCGGGCCTGCTCTGGCTGTGGTCGGTCGCCTTTCCGGAGCTGGGTGGATGAACCAGCGGCCGCCCGATGACTCCGCCCACCACGATGGCACCGCCCACGACGAGTGGTGGCTGGCGACGCTCGGCACCACCCTGATCTGGGCACGCCTGCGGGTGCGCGAGGCGGGCACCGCCGAGGTCTTCGATGCCGACGGCAATACCCTGCCCTACGACAGCCCGGACAGCGCCCGCGCGGCGCTGATGGATGCCGAATTCGTCTCGCTCGACGGCCTCGACGAGGACGATGCGCTGCAGCGTGGCTTCAGCCTGCACGACATCGCGCCGCCAACCGGCGACGACACGCGATTGCGTGAACGCATGGTGCAGTCGCTGGGTCGTCGTGCCTGATGACCTTCCTTCACGATTCGCACGGGGACTGACATGGATCTCGACCTCACCGGCAGGCATGCACTGGTCTGCGGCGCCTCCGAAGGGATCGGCCGCGCGGCGGCGATCGAACTGGCCGCGCTCGGTGCCGATGTCACCGCGCTGGCACGCCGCGAGGCCGCATTGCGCGAGGTCGTCGCAGCCCTCCCCTGCAAGCCCGGCCAGCAGCACGGATTCCTGGTCGGCGACATGGCCAATGCCGAAGGATTGCGTGCCGCCGTATCGGCACTGGCTGCGGCGCGCCCGGTGCACATCCTGGTGAACAACACCGGCGGCCCGCCGGGTGGCCGCGCGATCGATGCCGACATCACCGCCTACCTCGATGCCTTCGGCAAGCACCTGGTCGCCGGCCAGACACTGGTGCAGTCCGTGGTGGGCGGCATGCGCGGCGCGGGCTACGGCCGCATCGTCAACGTCATCTCCACCTCGGTGTACGAGCCCATCCCCAACCTCGGCGTGTCCAACACCACGCGGGGCGCGGTGGCCGGCTGGGCCAAGACGCTGTCGAAGGAGCTCGCGGCCGATGGCATCACCGTCAACAACGTGCTGCCGGGCTTCACCGAGACCGGCCGAATCGCGCAGATCGTCGGCGGGCAGATGGCGCAGACCGGCAAGTCGGAGGACGAGGTGCGCGCTGCGATGATGTCGGCAGTGCCGGCACGCCGCTTCGCCGACCCCTCGGAGCTTGGCGGCGTCATCGCCTTCCTGTGCACGCCGGCGGCCGGATACGTCAACGGCCAGTCGATCGCGGTCGACGGTGGCCGCATGAATTCGATCTGAAAGCCATCGCGTCCGCCGCGATAAGCTAGGCGCATGCAACGTTTCCCGCACTGGATCGATGGCCAGCCGCGCGATGCGGCGTCCGCCGCGTGGCTGCCGGTGCACGAGCCGGCGACCGGCCAGCCCTACGCGGAAGTGGCCGATGGCGATGCCGACGATGTTGCTGCCGCCATCAGCGCGGCGCAGTCCGCCTTCCCTGCGTGGTCTGCCCTGCCGGCGAGCCAACGGGCGCACTGGCTGGAGCGGCTCGCCGCGGCGCTGGAATCGCGCATCGATACCTTTGCCGAAGCCGAGGCCCGCGATGGCGGCAAGCCGATCAGTCTGGCCCGCAAGGTGGAGATCCCGCGCGCGGTCAGCAACCTGCGCTTCTTCGCGCACGCCGCCACCCAGTTCGCCAGCGAGTTCCACCACGGCGAGGCCGGCATGCATTACACCCTGCGCACGCCGCTGGGTGTGGTCGGGACGATTTCCCCGTGGAACCTGCCGCTCTACCTGTTCACCTGGAAGATCGCGCCCGCGCTCGCCGCCGGCAATACCGTGGTGGCGAAGGCGTCGGAAGTGACGCCGGCAACGGCGACGATGCTGGCGGCACTGGCCGCCGAGATCGGGTTTCCGGCCGGCGCGTTCAACCTCGTCCATGGGCTCGGGCCGAAGGCCGGCGAGGCGATCGTCACCGATCCCCGGACACGCGCCATTTCCTTCACCGGCAGCACGGTGGTGGGCAGGCGCATCCACCAGCTCGCTGCGCCGATGCTGAAGAAGGTGTCGCTCGAACTCGGCGGCAAGAACCCCACTCTGGTCTTCGCCGACGCCGACTGGCGCGACAACCTGGACACCCTCGTACGCAGCGCCTTCCAGAACAGCGGCCAGATCTGCCTGTGTGGTTCTCGCATGCTGATCGAACGCAAGATCTACGACGAGGTTCGCGATGCGATAGTCAAGGC
>JAEXBT010000093.1 GCA_023393895.1 Pseudomonadota bacterium | reverse complement strand
TTCACCGGATCGCCGACAGTGGTTTCGGCGAAGGCGGTATGGCTGACGGTGTGGGGAATCAGCGCAACTTCGAAGAAGTCCGCGCCGGCTTCGTTGACGGTCAGGCTCACGCCGTCCACGCAGATCGAGCCTTTCTTCGCGACGTAGCGCGCCAGTTCCGCCGGCATCGCGAAACGCCAGCGCTGGGCCCGCGCATCCTCCCAGACCTGAAGCACGCGGCCGACGCCATCGACGTGGCCGCTGACCAGATGCCCGCCGAGGCGGTCGGTGGGCAGCAACGCGCGCTCCAGGTTAAGCGCCGCGCCTTCGCGCAGGCCGCCGAGCGTGGTCAGCGCAAGGGTTTCGGTGGAGGCATCGGCGGCGAAGCCCGTGGCGTCGAATTCGACCACGGTCAGGCAGACGCCGTTGACCGCGATGCTCTCGCCCGCCTGCACGTCCGCGAAGAGCAAGGTGCCGACATCGACGTGCAGTCGCATGTCGCCGCCGCGCGGTTCAAGGCGCTGAAGCCGCCCGACGCCCTGGATCAATCCGGTGAACATGAATCATGCATTCCGCTGCGGCCACGGTCGGCCCGGTCCCGGCCCGATATGCGGCCATGCACGGGGATTCTCAAGCCCGCGCCGGACGCAGCAGCCAGCGCTGGTCCGGCCCGACCTGACGCGAATCCAGCAGCTCGAGCGCGTGTTTCTGCGTCATGTGCTCGATGCCCAGCCCGTCGAACATCGGCCGTGCGCGATCCCCCAGCAGCACGGGGGCCACGTACACCAGCAGTTCGTCCATCAGCCCGGCCTTGAGGAAGGCGCCGGCAAGGGTGGCACCGGTTTCCACCTGGACCTCGTTGATTTCGCGACGCGCCAGCTCCGCCAGCACGGCCTCCAGGTCGAGCTGGCCGCCCTGCACGGGCACCGCGTGGCGCTGCAGCGGAATGTCGCGCGGCGGCTTGGCGTCCGGTGCGTGGAAATAGAGCGTGGGCACATCGCCGCGACGCACGTTGCCGCGCGCCACGGTGGCCAACCCGGGGTCCAGCACCACCCGCATCGGCGCGACGAAATCGGACGCATCCTGCAAGCGCACGGTCAGGTGCGGATCATCGGCCAGCACGGTGCCGGCGCCGGTCAGCAGCGCGCCGCAGCGCGCGCGCCAGCGATGCACGTCCTCGCGCGCCTCGGGGCTGGTGATCCATTGCGATTCCCCGTTGGCCAGCGCGGTGCGGCCGTCCAGGCTGATGCCCAGCTTGACCCGCAGCCACGGCCGGCCGCGTTCGATCCGCGAGAAGAACGCGCGGTTGAGCTGACGCGCCCGGTCCGCCATCAGCCCATGCTGGACCTCGATCCCCGCTGCCCGCAGCCGGTCGAAACCGGCCCCGTCCACGTGCGGGAACGGGTCGCGCATCGCCGCGATGACTTTCGTGACCCCGGCCGCCACCAGCGCATCGGCGCAGGGCCCGGTACGGCCGACATGGGCGCAGGGCTCCAGCGTGACATAGGCGGTGGCGCCACGCGCGGCTTCGCCGGCGGCCTCGAGCGCCACGATCTCCGCATGCGGGCCACCCGCCTGCGCGTGCCAGCCCTCGCCCACCACCGTGCCATCGCGGACCAGCACGCAGCCGACCATCGGGTTGGGCTTGGTGGTGTAGGCCCCGCGAGCCGCGAGCTGCAGGGCGCGCGACATCATGGCGTGGTCGAGGACGGTGTATCCGTCGATCATTTCTTCTTCCTTTCGCCGCGGCCGCGCGGCTGCTCCAACAAGGGCAGCTGCGCCTCGCCGGGGATGTCGCGCTCGAGGCGATCGAGTTCCTCGCGGAAATCGTCCACGTCCTCGAACGAGCGATAGACCGATGCGAAGCGCACGAAGCCGACCTGGTCGAGCTTGCGCAACTGCGCCATCACGAACTCCCCCACCCGCCGCGAGGCCAGCTCGCGCTCGGCGGTCATCCGCAGGTCCTGGACCACGCCCCGCACCGCCGCCTCGATCTGTTCCTCCGAGACCGGCCGCTTGTGCAGGGCGCGATCGAAGCTGAGCCGCAGCTTGCGGGCATCGAACGGTTCGCGACGGCCATCGGACTTGATGATCGCCGGCAATTTCAGCTCGATGGTCTCGAGCGTGGAGAACCGGTCACCGCAGGCCTCGCACTCGCGCCGCCTGCGGATCGTCGCGCCATCGTCGGACACGCGCGAATCGATCACGCGGGTATCGGTGTTGTGGCAGAAGGGGCAGTGCATGGGTAGAAGCCAGGCGCTCCTCGCCCTTCAGCCGTACACCGGGAACTGGGCGCATTGCTTCTCGACGTTCTCGCGGACGCCGGCGATGACGTTTTCATCCTTCGGATTGTCCAGCACGTCGCAGATCCAGTGGGCCAGCGCCACGCAATCCGGCTCCTTGTAGCCGCGGGTGGTGACCGCGGGCGTGCCCAGGCGCAGGCCCGAGGTGACGAAGGGCTTGCGCGGATCGTTCGGCACCGAGTTCTTGTTGACGGTGATGTGGGCCTTGCCCAGCGCTTCCTCCGCCTCCTTGCCGCTGACGTCCTTGCCGATCATGTCGACCAGCATCAGATGGTTCTCGGTGCCGCCGGAAACGATCTTGTAACCGCGCGCGATGATGACCTCGGCCATGGCCTTGGCGTTCTTCACCACCTGTTCCTGATAGGCCTTGAACTCCGGATCCAGCGCTTCCTTGAAGGCCACCGCCTTGGCGGCGATGACGTGCATCAGCGGCCCGCCCTGGATGCCCGGGAACACGATGGACTGCAGCTTCTTCACCAGCTCTTCGTTCGCGCCCTTGGCGATGATGATGCCGCCACGCGGGCCGCGCAGGGTCTTGTGCGTGGTGCTGGTGACCACGTGGGCGTGCGGCACGGGGCTGGGATAGACGCCCGCGGCGACGAGGCCGGCGACGTGGGCCATGTCCACGAAGAAGATGGCGCCGACCTTGTCGGCGATCTCGCGCATGCGCTTCCAGTCCACCACCTGCGAGTAGGCGGAGAAGCCGCCCACCAGCATCTTCGGCCGGTGTTCCAGCGCCAGCCGCTCGACCTCGTCGTAATCGATCAGGCCCTGGTCGTCGACGCCGTACTGCACGGCGTTGAACAGCTTGCCGGAGGCATTGACCTTGGCCCCGTGGGTGAGGTGGCCACCGTGGGCCAGCGACATGCCGAGGATGGTGTCGCCCGGCTCGAGCAGCGCGAAATACACCGCCTGGTTGGCCTGCGAGCCGGAGTGCGGCTGCACGTTCGCATAGTCGCAATCGTAGAGCTGCTTCAGGCGATCGATCGCCAGCTGCTCGGCGATGTCCACGTACTCGCAGCCACCGTAGTAGCGCTTGCCCGGATAGCCCTCGGCGTACTTGTTGGTCAGCTGGCTGCCCTGGGCGTACATCACGCGCGGGCTGCAGTAGTTTTCCGAGGCGATCAGCTCGACGTGGTTTTCCTGACGGCGCACTTCGCCGGCGATGGCACGCGCCAGCTCCGGGTCGTAGCCGGCAAGGAGTTCATTGCGCTTGAACATGACGGATCCGGTTTCACGGGGACAAGCCCCCATTCTAGCCGTCCCGGCGCGGCCCGCCGCCCGGGCGCCGGGCCGCTTATAATCGACCGATTCCCGAAACCCCCGAAGCCGGCATCGCCCGGCTATTCGTCGCGCACGGAGCAGCCCCCGCATGTCATCGCAATACATCTACACCATGAACCGGGTGTCCAAGGTGGTGCCGCCGAAGCGGCAGATCATCAAGGACATCTCCCTTTCGTTCTTTCCCGGTGCCAAGATCGGCCTGCTCGGCCTGAACGGCGCCGGCAAATCGACCGTGCTCAAGATCATGGCCGGCGTCGATACCGATTTCGAAGGCGAGGCCCGCCCGCAGCCCGGCATCAAGGTGGGCTACCTGCCGCAGGAGCCGCAGCTCGATCCCGAGATGACCGTGCGCGAAGCGGTCGAGGAAGGCGTGGGCGAAGTGCTGCAGGCGCAGGCGCGGCTGGACGAGGTCTATGCGGCTTACGCCGAGGAAGACGCGGATTTCGACGCGCTGGCCAAGGAGCAGGAGCGCCTGGAGGCGATCCTCGCCGCCGGCGACGCACACACGCTGGAGAACCAGCTGGAAGTGGCGGCCGACGCACTGCGCCTGCCGCCGTGGGACGCGAAGATCGGCAATCTCTCCGGCGGCGAGAAGCGCCGCGTGGCGCTGTGCCGCCTGCTGCTTCAGAAGCCGGACATGCTGCTGCTGGACGAACCGACCAACCATCTCGACGCCGAGTCGGTGGAGTGGCTGGAGCAGTTCCTGGCCCGCTACACCGGCACCGTGGTCGCCGTCACCCATGATCGCTACTTCCTCGACAACGCCGCCGAGTGGATCCTCGAGCTGGACCGCGGCCGCGGCATCCCGTGGAAGGGCAACTACACCGAGTGGCTGGTGCAGAAGGACGAGCGCCTGAGGCAGGAAGAGAACCAGGAAAAGGCCCGCCAGAAGGCCATCCAGAAGGAACTGGAGTGGTCGCGGCAGAATGCCAAGGGCGGCCGCAGCAAGGGCAAGGCGCGCCTGGCGCGTCTGGAAGAGCTGCAGTCGCAGGAATACCAGAAGCGCAACGAGACCAACGAGATCTTCATCCCGCCGGGCGAGCGTCTGGGCAACTCGGTGATCGAATTCCGCAACGTGTCGAAGAAGTTCGGCGATCGCCTGCTGATCGACAACCTTTCGATGATCGTCCCGCCGGGCGCCATCGTCGGCATCATCGGCCCCAACGGCGCGGGCAAGTCCACGCTGTTCAAGATGATCACCGGGCAGGAAAAGCCGGATTCGGGCGAAATCGTCATCGGCCCGACCGTCCAGCTTTCCTATGTCGACCAGAGCCGCGACAAGCTGGAAGGCGACAAGACCGTGTTCGAGGAAGTGTCCGGCGGGCTGGACATCCTCAACATCAACGGCACCGAGATCCAGTCGCGCGCCTACATCGGCCGCTTCAACTTCAAGGGCCAGGACCAGCAGAAGATGGTCGGCAGCCTCTCCGGCGGCGAGCGCGGCCGCCTGCACATGGCCAAGACCCTGCTGCAGGGCGGCAACGTGCTGCTGCTGGACGAACCATCGAACGACCTCGACATCGAAACCCTGCGCGCGCTGGAAGACGCCTTGCTCGAGTTCCCCGGCAACACCTTCGTGATCAGCCACGACCGCTGGTTCCTGGACCGCATCGCCACCCACATCCTCGCCTTCGAGGGCGACTCGCACGTGGAGTTCTTCCAGGGCAACTACCGCGAGTACGAGGAAGACAAGAAGCGCCGCATGGGCGAGGACGCCGCGCCGAAGCGGCTGCGCTTCAAGGCGCTGAAGTAACCGCGCCGCATCCCCGGCGATGAAGGCCGCGCCTGCGAGGGCGCGGCTTTTCTTTTTCTCCGGTCAGCGACCGGGCTGGAGCGCGCCGTGGCGATCGAAGCGGAAGCGGCGGTCGTACCAGCCGGCGCCGAACTGCTTGAGCACGTGGGAATAGTAGGAAGGCTCGCCGGCTCGTAGCGCCTCGGCATCCGGCAGTGCTTGGCGCAGCGTGCGGGCCATGCGCGCCGCGCCACTGACCTGCAAGTCCGGCAGCAGGGCGGCGCGGAAACCGAAGGGCGCATTCCCTTCGATTCCACCCCTCGCGGTGTCCACCTTCTCGGGCAGGGGTTGCCCGCGGGCCAGCACGCCACGCGGCCCGTGCAGGGCATCGAGCATCGGGCGGAAGGCCGGGTCCGCGCGATGGGTCATGCCCGCCCACAGGTAGGTGCGGATGGCGTCGTAGCTGCCGAGCGTGCCGCGCACCGGATCGGCCACCACGGCGCCGTCCCGCCAGCCCAGCCAATCCGGCGCCCAGCCATGCGGCGCGCTCTCGCGCACCAGCCGTACCGTGTTCCGGGCGATTTCGCCCCACGGGCCGCCGGGGTCGAACGCCTGCAAGCGGCGCAGAACCGGGATCGGCAGGTAGCTCGGGTTGAGCCGCCACAGGCCCTCGCGGGTGAACCCCACGGGGCCGGGCAGGAGCATGAGGCCCAGTCCCGGCAACCGCGCCACTTCGCGCGCCTGGATCTGCAGCAGCATCGAGCGTGCCACTTGGGCATGCGCGGGGGCATCCCATCGCCGTGCGGCTTCGATCAGGCAGTAGGCGATCCACAGGTCGGAATCGGCGGCCGGGTTGGCATCCAGCACGCGCCATTCGCCGCTGGCGGCATCCTGACCCCAGTGCCATGCCGGAAGGCGCTTCGAGAGATCGCCTTCGGCGAGGTTGTCGCGGGTCCACGCCAGGATGCGATCGAAGAGCCCGCGGTCGCCATCGACCAGCGCGAAGAAAAGCGCGTAGGACTGGCCTTCCGAGGTGGTGCGCTGGTCGGGCTCGCTGCGGTCGATCATCCGGCCGTCCGCGCTCAGGCTGGTGTCCACCAGCGCGCGCCATCCCGGCCAGCCCCGCGACTCCTCGCGGGCACAGGCCGTCAAGGGCAGCGAGGCGAGGACCGGCGCGACGGCCATCGCCTGCAACAGGCGACGGCGGCGCGGCAGGCGCGGGTCAGCGGGATTCTCCATACGGGGACAAGGGTGCCACCGGCAGCGGCAGGTTGCCTTGCCACGGCCTGAAGACGTAGCGCAGGTACAGCTGGAAGCTGTTGGGCGAGTAATCGCGGCTGCGCTGCAGCGTGGTGGCCGCACCGAGCACGAAATGGTCGTTCAATCGGCGTTCGACCGCGCCGTAAAGGCGATAGCCGCTGCCGCTGCTGCGCCCGCCGTTGCTGGACAGCCCCGCGGGATCAAGCACCAGCGGCCGGCCTTCCTGGGCGGCGATCCCGGCCACGACGCGTTCGATCAGGGGCGTCAGCGGATATCGCGCCGAGGGATCGGTGCGCGCCTGCGACCAGCTGAACGATCCATCGAGCCGTACCGACCAGTCGCTGTTGCGCCAGAAGAAGCTCACCGGCACCCCGATCGACGCGTACTGCTGCGGGCTGTAGTAGCCGCCCTGTCCGAGTGAATAGCCACCGAGGTCATGCCGATAACGCCAGTACATGCCGGTCAGCCCCACATCGAGGCGCATGTCGGTCCGCTGCACCAGCTTGTGGTACCAGCCGGCCATCGCGCGGATGCGGTCGTTGTCGGCCACGTTCTCGCCCACGATCCGATGCACGCCCCAGTTGGACCAGACCCCGTTCCGGCCGCCCTTGTCATACCCCAGGCCCAGGGTGACGCCTTCGGCCAGCACCCCGCCCCAGCGGATGCCGCTGCGCGGATCCACCGCGCCGGCCTGCGAGAGCAGCGAATTGGTCATCGGCCGGCGCGAGAGCGTGGCGCTCCAGCCGAGGATGCCGAGATCGCCCCCGATCGTCGCGCCCCCCACCCAGTTCGCGGCCACGAAACCGGCCGGGGTGCGCCCGATGTCGAAGGCGAGGTTGCCGTCCTGCCGGTTCCAGCCCAGCGCGACGCCGGCGCCGGATACCTGCCGCTGGTGGATGTCCCGGGTGCAGGGCGGCGGCAGGTAGCGGCTGCCGTCGGATTCGAGCAGCGGGATCCCGCAGCTGCCGAAATCCTCCCGATGCCCGCCCCCGGCATCGACCGGGAAGTGGCCGGCATCCATCGTGATCTGCTCGAGCTGCGCCCAACCGCGGCCATCACCCAGCGGCATGGCGAAATCGGCGATGCGGCTATCTCGGCGGAGCTGCGAAAACCCCGGCGAGCCATCGCCGCGGCGACTGGTGTCCTGCATCAGCGTCAGGGTGGGGTTGCGGAACTGGTAGTAGCTTTCGACATCGCCGCGCAGG
>JAEXBT010000221.1 GCA_023393895.1 Pseudomonadota bacterium | reverse complement strand
GGCCTGGTGTTCGCGCGGCAGAGGCTGCAGCTGCTCGCGGAGCTGCGCGCGCTGCCGCCGGCCGACCGCATCACCCCGATCCTAGAAGCGCTGGCCGCGCCCGGCGCCCCCCGGTTCGGCACGCTGGTCATCGAGCATCCAGACTCCGACGCGGGCAAGCCACTGGCGGGACTGGCACGCAGTTTCGGCAATGCGTTGCGCCCGGCGCTGCGCAAGGCGGGCCTGCTCACACCGGGCGATGATCCGCTGCTGCCGCGCCTTCACGTGGCCTTCGTCGCTGGCGACCATGCCTTCATTGCCAGCAGTCGCGTCGATGACAGCGCGTCGTGGCCACTCGGCATTCCGCGCCTGAAGATGCTCGCGGAGGCCCCTTCGCGCAGCGCGTTGAAGCTGGAGGAGGCTCTGCTGGTGCTGCTCGACGACCGCGAACGCGTCGCACTGCTCAAGCCGGGCATGCGCGCGGCCGATCTCGGTGCCGCCCCGGGTGGCTGGACCTGGGTGCTGGTGCGCGCCGGGCTTCATGTCCATGCGATCGACAATGGGCCGCTGCGTGACCACGTGCTGGCCACCGGACAGGTCACCCATCTGCGCGAGGATGGCTTTCGCTGGCATCCGCAGCAATCGCTCGACTGGATGGTCTGCGACATGGTCGAACAGCCGGTGCGCGTGGCTGCGCGCATGGCCGAGTGGTTTGCCCACGGCTGGTGCCGACACGCGATCTTCAACCTCAAGCTGCCGATGAAGAAGCGCTGGCAGGAAACCGTGCGCTGCCTCGAACTGTTCAAGCGCGAGGCCGGCGTGCCGCTCGATGTACGAGCGCGGCAGCTCTACCATGACCGCGAGGAGATCACGGTCTGCGCCTTGCCGGCGGCCTCAGTCCGCTGAGCGCAGCGTTTCCTGCACCCATCGCTCGCGCTGATCGACGATGAGCTCGTCCAGCAACAGGCGCTCGGTGGACGCCCCGTTGGCCGCACGCACGGATTTCCCGTAGCCGTTGCCGGCGGCTGCGGCCGCGTCACGCCAACCGATGGTGACGCGCAGGTCCCAGCTGTCGTTGTCGGCTGCCAACAGCGGCTGTGCGATGCGGTACCAACGCACCAGTCCCTGCTTGCGCAACGCCTCCAAGCGGACCACTTCCACCCGCTGGTAGAGACCGTTGAACTGGGCGACGCGGCCCGGCTTCACCCACAGCGTGCGCTCGACCACGAAGGGCTCGGGCGATGTGTCCTGCGCCCTCAGCGGAGAGAAATAGGCAACTGCGATCAGTCCGGCCAGCCATGCAACTCGTTTCAACTCAAGACTCCATCGATGAAGGATTGCGGCCGCTCAGCCACCGGCCGCATGTCGCCACAACGCGTTGCGCAGCGGCACCAATGCGTTGGCAGCCGACAGCGAGTGGCCACGCAGGAAGGTCGGCAGGACAGCATCGTTGGAATACACGCGGTTGATCGCCTCGAAGGCGAGCGTCGAAACCACGTTGTCGCTGCGGCGGTTGCGTGCCCAGCGCTGCAGCCGGTGCGGCGCATCGAACTCGCGGCCGCCGCGACGCGCCTCCAGGACGGAGTCACGCAACGCCGCGACATCCCGCAGTCCAAGGTTCACGCCCTGCCCGGCCAGCGGATGCACCACGTGCGCGGCATCGCCGATGACCAGCACACGACCCGCCAGCTGCGCCTTCGCCAGCTGTCGGCGCAGCGGGAAGGCCGCACGCGCCGAGACCGGCACCGCCTTGCCGAGCCGCCCGGCGAAGGCGTTGGTGAGCTCGACGCCGAAAGCCGCGTCATCGAGCGCGAGCACCCGGGTGGCTTCGTCCTCGGGCAGGCTCCAGACGATCGAACTGCGGCGCTCGCCATCCACCGGCAGGAACGCCAGCGGCCCGCCGGGCAGGAAACGTTGCCACGCGGTAAGCCGATGCGGCTGTTCGGTTTCGATGTAGGCGACGACACCACGCTGCCGGTAATCATGTGCGCTCACCCCGATGCCGGCGAGTTCGCGCAGCTGCGAGCGCCCGCCATCAGCCGCGACGGCGATGCGTGCATCGAGGGTGGTGCCATCGGCCAGCCGCAGGCGCACGCCTTCCGCACGCTGTTCAAGCCCATTCAAGCTGGCCGGCTGCAGCAGTTCCACGCCGGCACGTTCAGCGGCATGCCACAGGGTTTCGGCGAGCAGCGATTGCTCGACGATCCAGCCGAGTTCGGTCCGCGCCAATGCATCGGCATCGAAGTGCAGTTCGCCGCCGCCGGCCGCGTCCCAGACCCGCATCTCGCGGTAGGACTGCGCGCGGGCGGCGAGGATTTCCGGCCACACGCCAAGGGCTTCCAGCAACCGCGCATTGTCATGCGCGAACGCGAATACGCGCAGGTCGGGTGTGTCACGCGACCAGCGCGCGGGCTCGCCGGCTTCGACCAATGCCACCTGCAAGCCGGCCTGCGCCAACGCCAGCGCGCAGGCACTGCCGACCACGCCGCCGCCCACCACCACCACATCACGCAGCCGCCGGCTCATCGCCGCGCCTCCCGGCACATCGCCGGCACGTCGCCGCGATAGCCCATCCCACCGGCCGAGACCTGCGCACGGAGCCCGGGCACGTTGGCGAGCGCCGCCATGCCGGCGCTGCGCAGCCACGACATCGGCAGGGAATCGTTGGAAGTCGCGCGCGCCATGCCGTCGGAGAACGCGAGCGTGCGCGATCGATCCTCGTCGCGACGCGACGCGTAGCCTTCCAACATCACCGCATCGTCCAGACCGCGCGCGGCGATCTCCTCCACCAGCGTCAGCGCATCGCGCAGCCCGAGGTTGAAACCCTGCGCCCCCACCGGATGGATGCTCTGCGCGGCATTGCCGAGCAGCACCGCGCGTGGCGCGACCAGCCGTTCGGCGACCACCCGCAGCGCCGGATAGCGGCTGCGCTCGCCACTGGCGAGAAAGCGGCCGGCGCGCCAGCCGAAGGCGTCCTGCAACCGCGCCAGCCACGCCGCTTCATCCAGCGCGGCGACGGCATCGGCTTCGTGCGCGGCCACGCCATGCACCACGCCGTAAAGGCGATCGGCACGCGGCAGCAGCGCGGTCGGGCCGGCATCGCCCAGCCTTTCCCAGGCGGTGCCATCGGGCGCCTTCGAGGTCTTCACCCGGCTGACGAACAGGACCTGCCCATAATCCTCGCGCCGCGCAGCGATGCCGAGCGCCCCGCGCACGGCGCTGTCCATGCCGTCGGCACCGACCAGCAGGCGGGTGCGCAACGTGCGCTCGTTTTCCCCCTCGCTGATCCTCACCTCGCGAAGGCCGTCCTCGCCCAGCTGAGTGCCGATGAAGCGGGCCGGACGGTAGCGAGTGAGGCCCGGCAGTCCGCCCAGCCGGGTTTCCAGCGCCTCGCCGAAATCGCGTGCGATGACGACATGGCCGAAGGCCTCGCGTCCCTGTTCGCGCGCCTCGAGCACGACCCGGCCGAAATCACCGCGGCGTGAGGCGTGGATGCGACGGATCGGCGCGGCGGTCTTCAGCAGCGGCCAGACGCCGAGCGCCTGCAGGGCATTGCAAGTGGCCTCGGCCAGGCTCAGGTTGCGCTGGTCGAAGACCGCCGGCAGCGCGGCCGGCGGCGTCGCCTCGACCATCGCCACGTCGAACCCGAGCGGCTCCAGCGCCAGTGCAAGGCTGGCGCCGACCAGCCCGCCACCGACGATCACGATGTCATGTCGCGTAGTCATGCGTCGATGATAACGAGCGGGCTAGAATGACAGCATCGACGCAGAGACATCCGCCATGAACCTGAACGCCCCGCGCGGCCGCAACGCCGACATCGCCCTCCTTGTTTCGCTGCTCGCGCTGATGGCGCTGACCCGCCTCAACCACTTCGCCGCGGTGCCGGATGCGTCGTGGGCGGTGTTCTTTGCCGGTGGCCTGTACCTGCGCCGCTGGACGGCCTGGGCCTTCCCGCTGCTGATGGCCGCCGCGGTGGTCATCGATTACTTCGTCATCACCGCGCAGGGCATGAGCTTCTGGCAGCACTACTGCGTCTCGCCCGGCTATTGGATGCTGGTTCCGGCCTATTTCAGCCTGTGGGCTGGCGGCCTGTGGCTGTCGCGCCAGACCGGCGAGCGCCTGCAGGTACTGGGCAAGGCCGCATTGGCACTGGTCGTGTCGGTGGGGGTCTGCCAGCTGTTCGCGCAGGGCGGCTTCTACTGGATGACCGACGTGGTCGCGAACAAGTCCGTCGCAGGCTGGGCGAAGAACTACAACGACTGGCTGTGGCCGTACCTCGGCACCACCTTCGTGTACGTGGCGCTCGGCGCCGCCCTGCACGCAGCGGTCGCTCAGGTCGCCGCGGGCCTGCCGCGCCGCGCCGGCGCCTGATCGCACGGCGATGGGCAATCGCCTCTCGAAGATCTACACCCGCACCGGCGACGACGGTAGCACCGGGCTCGGCAACGGCAGCCGGGTGCCCAAGGATTCGCTGCGCGTCGAGGCCTACGGGACGGTGGACGAGGCCAACTCCTGCATCGGCCTGGTGCTGGCCAGCGAAGGCGTGTCCGAGGACATCCGCATGCTGCTGACCGCCGTGCAGCACCAGATGTTCGACCTCGGCGGCGAGCTGTGCATCCCCGGCCACGCGGCGATCGACGACGATGACATCACCCGGCTCGAACAGCAGCTCGACCGCTACAACGACGACCTGCCGCCGCTGAAGGATTTCATCCTGCCGGGCGGTGGCGAGGCCGCGGCCCGTTGCCACATCGCCCGCACCGTGGTGCGTCGCGCCGAGCGCATGACCGTCGCGCTCTCGCGCCACGAGGACGTGCGCCCGCAGGCGATCCGTTACCTCAACCGCCTCTCCGACCTGCTGTTCGTGCTGTGCCGCGTGCTGGCCCGCGCCAGTGGTCATGGCGAGGTGCTCTGGCAGCACGAGCGCCGCCGCGGGTGAGCCTGCGGCTCTACACGCACGACGCCTGCCTGGCCCACGACACCGGGCCCGACCACGCCGAATGCCCGGCACGACTGCGGGTGGTGGTCGATGCGCTGACGGCCGCGTTCCCCGGGGCCGACTGGCATCAGGCACCTGCCGCCGAGCAGGAAGACCTGATGCGCGTCCACTCGGATGCGCTGCTTGACGACCTGTGGGCGCGCAAGCCCGAAGGCGTCGACTGGATCGACGAGGACACCGCGTTCTGCCCGCGCAGCCTGGAAGCCGCGCTGCATGCGGCCGGGGCCGGCATCGCCGCGCTGGACTGGGTGCTGGGCGGGCCTGCGCGCCGCGCGTTCTGCGCGGTGCGGCCACCCGGCCACCACGCCGAACCGGGCCGGGCGATGGGCTTCTGCCTCTTCAACAACATCGCGATCGCCGCGGCGCGCGCGTTGCGGCGCGGGATCGACCGGGTGGCCATCGCGGATTTCGACGTCCACCACGGCAACGGTACCCAGGCCTGCTTCGCCCGCGAGCCGCGGGTGCTGTTCGCCAGTTCGCACGAGGCGCCGCTGTATCCCTTCACCGGCGGCTTCGACGAGGTCGGCGTCGGCAACATCTTCAACCGCCCGATCCTCGGAGGCACCTCGGCCGACACCTTTCTCAGCACCTGGTCTCGCGACCTGCTGCCGGCGATCGATGCCTTCGCCCCGCAACTGCTGCTGGTCTCGGCCGGCTTCGATGCCCATCGCGCCGACCCGCTGGCTTCGTTGAACCTGGAAGCCGCGGACTTCGCCTGGCTGACCGGGGAACTGCGGGCGATCGCCGACCGCCACGCCGAGGGCCGCGTGCTGTCGATGCTCGAAGGCGGCTACGACCTCGCCGCGCTGGCCGAATGCAGCGTCGCCCATGTCCGCGCGCTGGACGCCTGAACTCCTACACGCCCGACGCCGCATTGCGACTGAACAAGGCAGCCATGCGGATTGCCGCTTCCACGCCTATGCGTCAAGCTAGCGCGGATTCCAGATTCATGGACGGACCGGTGCGCCCCCGCCTCAGACTGCTCCCCCTGCCGTTTGCCATCGCATTCGCCCTGCCAGCCGCCGCGCAGGACACCGACATCCCCCCGGATTACGGGCTGTGCCCCATCCGCGACGCGGTGCCAGCGTTCGACAACGTGGCGGTACCGAGCCGCGACCGCACCGGCCCGCGGCCCTCGACACTGCCGACCGACGTCGAGGGCGACGAAGCCGGCGGCACCACCGAGATCCCGGTGCTGACGGGCAACGTCGAGCTGCGTCGAGGCGACCAGTTCCTGGGCGCCGACAACGTCCGTTTCGACACCAACACCGATACCTATGTCGCCGAGGGCAACGTGCGCTTCCAGGATCCGGGGTTCCGGATCACCGCCGAACGCGCCAGCGGCAGCCAGGGCGAGGAAGCCCACAGGATCGAGGGGCTGCGCTACCAACTCACCGAACGGCGTGGCCACGGCGGCGCCGACCGCATCGAGCTCAGCGGCAGCCAGTCGACGCTCTTCGGCTCCAGCTACACCACCTGCCCGCCCGGCGAGGAACACTGGCGCGTGGTCGCCAACCGCATCGACGTCGACACCGAGGAAGGCTTCGCGGTGGCGCGCAACGCCACCCTGCGGCTCGGCAAGGTGCCGGTGCTGTACGTGCCCTGGTTCAAGTTCCCGATCGACGAGCGACGCCAGACCGGCCTGCTCTTCCCCTCGATCTCGAACTCCGGCCGCAACGGCTTCGATTACCGGCAGCCGATCTATTTCAACCTCGCACCCAACTACGACCTGACCCTGTCGCCGCGCCTCATGACCAAGCGCGGGCTCGCGCTGGGCAGCGAGTTCCGTTATCTGAACGCCGCAGGCGCCGGCAACCTGCGTGCTTTGTGGATGCCGAAGGACAAGCTCCGCGATCGCGACCGTGGCTTCGTGAACTTCGATGCCTACCAGAACCTCACCCGCAACTGGCGTGCACGCGCCAACGTTGCCTGGATCAGCGATCCGCGCTACTTCGAGGATTTCAACAATTCATCGATGGGCATGTCGGCGTATACGGCACGCAGCGAGATCGGACTGTACGGGCGTGGCCGCTACTGGGACGCCGGCCTGACCGCCGATCACTGGCAGCTGGCCGACTACACCCTGACCCGTGCGAGCCTGCCGTTCGACCGCCTGCCGCGCGCCTACCTGAACTGGGAACAGCCGTTCGGCACGCTGCTGCGCGCCGGCGTCGCCACCGAGGCCGTCCAGTTCAGGCACGCTTCCTACCGCCGACAGGACGCCGATCACGTGCCCTTCGGTCCTGTGATCGACGTGCCAGGCGGCGCCCGGTTCGACATCAAGCCCTACGTGACGATGCCGATCGAGGGCGCGAGCTGGTTCGTGCGACCCACCCTCGCCTGGCGCTTCACCGGCTACCGGCTGGACGACGCCCTCGCGGACCAGCTCGCCACCCAGCGCGCGCGCGCCGCCGCCACGCAGCAGGGCATCGCCTACAACCCCGCGATGGACGCCGCCTACCGGGATGCGAGCCCGACGCGCAGCCTGCCGATCGTTTCGCTGGACGCCGGCCTGTTCTTCGACCGCCAGTTCCAGCGCAAGGGGGAAGGCTACCTGCAGACGCTCGAACCGCGGCTGTTCTATCTCAACGTTCCCTATCATGACCAGTCGCACCTGCCGCTGTTCGACACCCGCCTGATGAATTTCGGCTGGGGCCAGCTGTTCCGCGACAACCGCTACAGCAGCGCGGATCGGCATAGCGATGCCAACCAGATCACCACCGCGGTGACCACGCGCATCCTGCGCGATTCCGACGGCTTCGAGAAGTTCAGCGCCAGCCTGGGCCAGATCCACTATCTGGACGATGTGCGCGTCAAGGCGTTCGCGCGGGAGGGCGAGATCGAGCGTGGCCGCTCCGCATGGGTGGCCGATGCCAACTGGTCGCCGAGCGACCGCTGGCTGATCGGCGCGTCCTACCAGTGGGACCCCAAGTACCGCCGCCAGGACCTGTCCTCTTTCCGCGCACGCTACCTGTTCAAGGACGATGGCGTCGTCAACCTCGCCTATCGCTACAGGCGCGACCTGCTGGAACAGGCCGACCTGTCCTTCCTGTACCCGATCAACCCCACTTGGAGCCTGGTCGGCCGCTACTACTACTCGCTGAAGGAGCGCAAGCCGCTGGAGACCATCGCCGGCGTGCAATGGGACAGCTGCTGCGTGGCGGTCCGGCTGATCGGCCGCCAGTACATCCACAACCGCGCCGGCGAACTGAACGACAGCATCATGCTGGAGATCGAGTTCAAGGGCCTCGGCTCTGCCGGCCAGGACACGAGGCGCCACCTGCGCCGTGCTATCCTCGGCTACTACCGCGACGACCTCTACCTCGTGCCGCCGCCGAATCTCGTGCCCGGCCCGACGGATCCCGAACCGGACCCCACGCCATGAAGATTTCCCGCGCCCTCCTGCTGGCCGTCGTGCTGGCAGCCGCCCCCGTTGCCCTTCACGCCCAGACCCAGCCGATCGACCGCATCGCCGCGGTGGTCAACGAGGACGTGATCCTGCAGAGCGAGCTGGATCGCGCCATCGCCAACATCACCGCGCAGTACGCCAGCAACCCTGCCCAGCTGCCGCCGCGTGACGTGCTGGCCAAGCAGGTGCTGGAGCGCCTGATCCTGACCCGCCTCCAGGTCACCCGCGCGCAGGAAAGCGGCATCCGGGTGGCTGACCAGGAGGTCGACCAGGCCATCGGCAACATCGCCCAGCAGAACGGGATGACTCCGGCCCAGCTGCAGGCGCAGGTGGCCCGCGACGGGCTGAGCATGGCCGATTTCCGCGACACCATCCGCGACGAAATCACCATCCAGCGGATGCGCCAGAGCTTCGCGCAGAGCCGCATCTCGGTCAGCGAGGCGGAGGTCAACGCCGCGCTCGCCCAGCAGGCGGGGACCCAAGCCGGCACGCAGTACCGCCTGGCGCACATCCTGGTGGCACTGCCCGAAGGCGCCACCGCCGAGCAGATCGCGACCGGGCAGACCAAGATCGACGGCATCAAGGCGTTGATCGACCGCGGCGAGATGGATTTCGCGGCCGCGGCCGTGCGCTATTCCGACAGCCCGAATGCGCTGGAGGGGGGCGAGCTTGGCTGGCGTCCCGAGTCCGAGATTCCGCCGGCCTTCGTGCAGCAGGTCAAGACCATGCAGCCCGGCCAGATCCTCGGCCCGATCCGGGGCGGCAGCGGCTTCCAGCTGCTGCGCCTGGTCGACACCCGGAGTGGCGCCGAAGCCGGTCCCGCACAGCTCACCGAATACAACATCCGCCACATCCTGATTCCGGGCGATGACGCGGCCGCGCGCGCCAGGATCGAATCGATCCACGCCCGCCTGGCCGGTGGCGCCGATTTCGCGACGCTTGCCCGCGAGGAGTCGCAGGATCCGCAAAGCCGTGAGCGCGGCGGCGACATGGGCTGGATGACCACCGATTCCTTCGGGCCGGACCTGGGTCCGCGCATCGCTGGCATGCGGGACGGCGAAATCACCCCGCCGCTGCAGACGCCGGCCGGCTGGCACGTGATCCAGGTGGCGGGCCGCCGCCAGGCCGACGCCGGCAATGACCAGCAGCGCGGCGCGATCCGCGAGACCATCGGCCGTCGCAAGCTGGAAGACGAATACACCCGCTTCCTGCAGGAAATGCGCGGCGATGCCTACGTCGACATCCGCAGCCAGTCGGTCATCGGCGCCACCCCGTCGGGCGGCTGAAGCATGAAGCCGCGGCTGGCGCTGGTGCCGGGCGAGCCCGCCGGCGTCGGCCCCGAGCTGTGCGTCCGACTCGCCCAACAAGCGCCAGCTGCCGAATTCGAGCTGACCTGTTTCGGTGATGCCGATTCGCTGCGTCGTGCCGCCGAAGCGCTCAGCCTGCCCCTGCGCCTCCTTCCGGCCGACGCACACGCCAGCCAGCCCGGTGACCTGCCGCTTCAGGAAATTCCGCTGCCGGGGGCGCTGCCGCCGTTCGGGCAGCCTGATCCTGCCAACGCCCGCGCGGTCCATGTCGCGC
>JAEXBT010000181.1 GCA_023393895.1 Pseudomonadota bacterium | reverse complement strand
GCAGCGGGATGCGGGGATGGGGGATGGAATCGAAGCCGGCCACCACCTCCACCGGGTCGCGGACCAGGTCGTCGATGGCGATGGCCTCGTCGGTGATGCGGTTGACGAAGCTGGAGTTGGCGCCGTTCTCCAGCAGACGGCGCACGAGGTAGGGCAGCAGGTCCTCGTGCGAGCCGACCGGCGCATACACGCGGCAGGGCACGTCAAGGCGGTCGGTGGGGATCACTTCGGCGTAGAGATCGTCGCCCATGCCATGCAGCTTCTGGAACTCGTAGCGGAAGCCACCGCCTTCGCGCGCGCCACCACCCAGCTCGGTCTTCGACATCCGGTGGACCGCGGCGATCGTCTGCGCGTTGTGGGTGGCGAACATCGGGTAGATGACATCGATGTGCTTCAGCAGCCGGCGCGCGTTGGCCTGGTAGCTGACGTCTGTATTGGGCTTGCGGGTGAACAGCGGGTAGCCCGGCTGGCCTTCCACCTGCGCCCGCTTGACCTCCGCATCCCAGTACGCGCCCTTCACCAGCCGGACCGGGATGCGACGGCCGAGTTCGCGCGCCTTCTCAGCGATGAAATCGATCACGAACGGCGCACGCTTCTGGTAAGCCTGCACGACGATGCCGAAGCCGTCCCAGCCGCGCAGGCTGTCATCGCCCAGCACTTCGAAAATGAGGTCGAGCGACAGTTCGAGGCGTTCGGTTTCCTCGGCATCAATGGTCAGGCCGATGCCGTACTTCTTCGCCAGCTGCGAAAGCTCCAGCACGCCCGGGCCAAGCTCGGCCAGCACGCGTTCGCGCTTGGCATGCTCGTAGCGCGGGTGCAGCGCCGAGAGCTTCACCGAGATCGAGGGCGCGGCGAACACATCATCGAATGGACCGGTGCGACCGATCGCGTGGATCGCCTGCCGGTAGGACTCGAGGTAGCGCTCGGCATCCTTCATCGTCAGTGCGCCTTCGCCCAGCATGTCGAAGCTGTAGCGGTAGGCGGCGTTCGCGCCCTTGCGCGAGCGCTCCAGCGCTTCGCCGATGCTGCGGCCCATCACGAACTGGTGGCCCATGATCTTCATCGCTTGGCGCACCGCGCCGCGGATCACCGGTTCGCCCAGCTTGCCCACCAGCCGGCCGAAGGCGCCGGCGGCGTCGCGCTGGGTATCGTCGGAGAGGTTGACCAGCTTGCCGGTCAGCAGCAGGCCCCAGGTCGAGGCATTCACCAGCAGCGAATCGGACTGGCCGAGGTGGCGGCGCCAGTTGGCCTCGCCCAGCTTGTCGCGGATCAGCGCGTCGGCGGTGTCGGGGTCCGGGATGCGCAACAGCGCCTCGGCCACGCACATCATCAGCACGCCTTCCTCGCTGCCGAGGTCGTACTGACGCATGAAGGACTCCACCAGGCTGGCGTCGCCGGCGCGCGCGCGGACGCGACGCACCAGGTCGCTGGCGATGGCGCGGACCTCGGCACGGTCGGCGTCGGGCTGGCGTGCCTCCGCCAGCAGTGCACGGACGTGGGCGGCTTCGTCAAGGATCCAGCCCCCGGTGATGGCGGCGCGGGCTGGCGGCGGAGCAGGGGGAAGTTCGGCGAGCAGGGGTGCGCTCAAGGGGGTGGCTTCGCTTGGCGGGCAACCCTTGATTATAGACGTCGGCAAGGGGGTGCCATTTGCCAATGATCAATTTGCGGCTTGCCGCGCGGTGCCGGCGACCGCTACCATCATGCCGATTGAGCCGGCGCTGGGTCGGCGCTGTTTACCGCGGGGCCTTCCGGCGACCGCAAGCATCCGGGACCGTTCAGACATGGGGCAATTCGCACGCGCGGGCAAGGCGATGGCAATCGGGGCGCTGGCAGCCTGCCTACCGATGATGGCATGGGCGCAGGAAGCGGACCCGAAGCGCTGGCAGCTCAACATGGGGCGTGGCGTCACGCCCACCTCCTACGCGGCCTATGACGCGCACATGTGGGTGCTGTGGATCTGCGTGGTCATCGGCATCATCGTCTTCGGCGCGATGGCCTACGCCATCTTCAAGTTCCGCAAGTCCAAGGGCGCGGTCGCGTCCCAGTTCAGCCACAACACCACCGCCGAGATCGTGTGGACGGTGATCCCCGTGGTGATCCTGGTTGTGCTGGCGTTCCCGGCCACCAGCAACCTCATCAAGATGTACGACACCCGCAATGCGGAGATGACGGTCAAGGTCACCGGCTACCAGTGGATGTGGAAGTATGAGTACCTGGGCGAGGATGTCGCCTTCACCAGCCGACTCGACCGCAAGAGCGAGCAGATGCGCCAGAGTGGCGCCAAGGTCACGACCGCCGACCATCCGCATTACCTGCTGGACGTGGACAACGAGCTGGTGTTGCCGACCGATACCAAGATCCGTTTCGTGATCACCGCCGATGACGTGATCCACGCCTGGTGGGTGCCCGCGCTCGGCTGGAAGCAGGACGCCATCCCCGGCATCATCAACGAGGCCTGGACGCAGATCGAGAAGCCCGGCCTGTATCGCGGCCAGTGCGCGGAACTCTGCGGCAAGGACCACGGCTTCATGCCGATCGTGGTCCGCGCGGTGCCGAAGGCCGAGTACCAGCAGTGGCTGGCGCAGAGGAAGCTGGTCGCGGCGCCTGCACAGCCCGCGCCCGTCGCCACGCCGGTTGAGCAGGCCGCTCCGGCGACCGCTGCAGCCGCTCCCGCCGCATCGCCCGCCAGCGCCGGCTGATCGCCGCGCACCGCACACGCATCCGAGGTCCAGCGCATGTCCGCCATCCATCCCGCCGCCGCCGATCACCACGACGACCACCACGGTCACAAGCAGAGTTTCGTGGAGCGCTGGTTCTTCTCGACCAATCACAAGGACATCGGCACGCTGTACCTGGTGTTCTCGTTCGTGATGTTCATCATCGGCGCGGCGATGAGCGTGATCATCCGCACCGAACTGATGACCCCGGGCCTGCAGCACGTCGATCCGCAGTTCTTCAACCAGATGACCACCATGCACGCGCTGGTGATGATCTTCGGTGGCGTGATGCCTGCGTTCGTGGGCCTGGCCAACTGGATGATCCCGCTGCAGATCGGTGCGCCGGACATGGCGATGCCGCGCATGAACAACTGGTCGTTCTGGATCCTGCCGTTCGCCTTCACCCTGCTGCTACTGACCCTGTTCCTGCCGGGCGGTGGGCCTGCGGGCGGCTGGACCATGTATCCGCCGTTGTCGCTGCAGGGCGGCGCGAGCGTTTCGTTCATGATCTTCGCCATCCACATGATGGGCATCAGTTCGATCATGGGCGCGATCAACATCATCGCCACCGTGCTCAACATGCGTGCGCCCGGTGTGGACCTGCTGAAGATGCCGGTATTCGCCTGGACCTGGCTGATCACGGCGTTCCTGCTGATCGCGGTGATGCCGGTGCTGGCCGGCGCGGTCACCATGCTGCTGACCGACAAGTTCTTCGGTACCAGCTTCTTCAACGCGGCCGGCGGCGGCGACCCGGTGATGTACCAGCACATCTTCTGGTTCTTCGGCCACCCCGAGGTCTACATCATGATCCTGCCGGCCTTCGG
>JAEXBT010000156.1 GCA_023393895.1 Pseudomonadota bacterium | reverse complement strand
CGTTGCGGGCGTGGTCGCTGCGGGTGGCGAAATACAGCGCGTCGATCTCACCCTTGGCCAACGCCGCCGTCAGGGCAGTGGCGAGGGCTTCAGGGGCGTCACCCAGGGTGATGCGATCGACGACGCGGCCATCGCGCGCCTGCAGGCGTTCGGCGAAGGCGTTGGCGGTGCGGCGCAGCGTGTCGTCGGGGCTGACCAGGACCAGCGCATGGCGCGCACCCTGTCCGGCCAGGTATTCGGCGGCCGCGATGCCCTCGTCCTCCGGCGAGAGCGAGAAGCTCACGCTGCCATCGGGTGGCGCGCGGTTGCCCCGGTTGAGCGCAAGGACGGGCACGGTGATCGCATCGCGTGCGAACAGGGCGCTGACCTGGTCGCGGTCCAGCGGCCCGACGATGTAGTCGGCGCCATCCTCGACGGCCTTGCGGTAGGCGCCGGCAGCATCATTGGCCGAATCGTAGAAGGTGATTTCCGGACGCTGTCGGCGTTCGGCGTAATAGCCCGCCAGGAACCCGTCGCGCACGGGCTTTGCGGCCGTTGACAGGCTGCCCGAGAGCGGCAGCAGCACGCCGACCCTGGACGGCGGACGGTAGCCATCGCGGTCGGCGGGTGCGCGGTTGCTGAAGTCGAAGCCGCGATCGAAGGCATGCGGCGGGGTCAGGCCGCGACGCAGCATGGCGCGGCCGGCAAACGGGTAGAGCGGATCGTTGGCCGCCAGCGCCGCGACGTGGCGTGACAGGCTGGCGTCATCAAGCGAGCCCAGCAGCGACTCGATGCGCGCGGCGTTGGCGCGGGGATCCTCCTGCGCCAGCCGGTGCGCCTCCCTGAACGTCACGGCCGAGGTGTCCTCGACGGCGGGCTGCTGCGTCGTCGTCGTGGCGCAGCCGGCGAGTCCTCCGGCGAGCGCGGTGGCGAGGACGAAGTGCTTGAGGGCAAGGCGCATGGCGCGATCCAGTGGGGGTCCGGGTTGATTCTAGAACGTGGCGCCGCCTTTGCCACGTGCACGGTTCGCGGCGGGCGTGCGGGCATACTGGGACACCGTTCGTCCGGGACTGGACTTGAAGCCGCAACCGCCCCCGCAATCCGCCGGCACCCTGCATGTCGTGGCCACGCCGATCGGCAACCTCGGCGACTTCAGCCCGCGTGCCGTCGAGACCCTGAAGGCCGTCGCGGCGATCTGCGCCGAGGACACCCGACGGACCCGTCCGTTGCTGCAGCAGTTCGGCATCGACACGCCGCTCATCGCCCTGCACGAACACAACGAGGACGACATCGCAGCCCGGCTGGTGGCGCGTCTGGTGGCTGGGGAGTCGCTCGCGCTGGTGTCCGATGCCGGTACCCCGCTGATCAGTGACCCGGGCTACCGGCTGGTCGCCGCGACGCGCGCTGCCGGTATCCGGATCAGTCCGGTGCCGGGGCCGAGCGCTTTGATCGCCGCACTGAGTGCGGCCGGACTGCCCAGCGACCGCTTCGTTTTCGAGGGATTCCTGCCCGCCAAGTCCGGCGCGCGCAGGGAACGGCTGCAGGCGCTGGCCGGGGAGTCGCGCACGCTGATCTTCTACGAGGCCAGCCACCGCATCGGCGCGATGCTGGAGGATGCGGCTTCGGTGCTGGGCGGCGAACGCCGCGCCGTCATCGCGCGGGAGCTCACCAAGCTCTTCGAAACCGTGCTCGATGGTGGGCTGGCGGTGCTGCTCCAGCGCGTCAACGAAGATCCGAACCAGCAGAAGGGCGAGTTCGTGGTGCTGGTCGAAGGCGCCGGAGACGACGCCGACGCACGGCTGGCCGAAGGCCGCCGCGTGCAGGCGTTGCTGGCGAAGGAGTTGCCGCCCTCCAAGGCCGCAAAACTGGCGGCCGAGATCACCGGTGCGCCGCGCAAGGCGCTGTACGGCGGCACGACGGACTGAGTGCCGCCGGCTTCAATCGCCGCCGGCCATCGCCTCCACTGCGGCATAGGTGTCCGCCTGCCTGGCCACGCCCTCCATCGCACTGGTGGCCGCATGCCCCAGGCCGCCGTCGGTGCGGACCCAGACCGGCGTGGACGGGGAGAGATGCATCACCTGCGCCGCGAACTTGCCGCTGTTCCATGGCGCGACCCGCTGGTCCACCAGCCCCACGGTCAGCAGCAGCGGCGGATAGGCCACGCCAGGGCGCAGGCGCTGGTACGGGTCCATCGCCAGCAGCTGGCGCATGCCGGACTCGGTGCGGGGATCGCCGACCTCGGCGAACTGGTTGGCGCCGTTCTTGGCGGCCGCCAGCCGCGTGGGGTTGAGGACGCCCACGTCGATGACCATCCCGCCGTACCCGGTCAGGCCGGGAGTCGTGTAGGCGCCGCCGGCCAGAACGCCGCCCATGCTCGCGCCGGTACCGAAGACGCGCTGGCGGGTGCTCCAGCCACGCGCCTGCATTTCTTCTCCGCAGGCGATGAAATCCTCCACGCCGCGCTGCTTGTTGGTCCCCTGGCCACCCAGCCGCCAGCCGTCCCCGCGCTCGCCGCCGCCACGGACATGGCAGATCGCGAACACATGGCCGGCATTGGCCCATTCCAGGAACGATGGCGAGAACCGTGGCGTCAGGCTGACGCCGTAACCGCCATAGCCGTGGATCAGCGAGATCGCGCTGCCGTCGGCCTTGCGTTCGCGTTGGCGGATGATCGTCAGCGGCACGCGGGTGCCGTCGCGGCTGGTGGCCTGCACCCGTTCGACCATCAGGCCCGGGTACTCCGGGGCGCCGCTGATGCCGAAGGGCGTCGGGGCCAGCTGGCCGTCCGGCTGCAATCGATAGACCTTACCCGCCTGCAGCCAACTTCCCAGACTGGCCCATGCCCCGTCCGCATCCGGCGAGGTCGTGAGCCTGACCGTGCCGGCCAGCGGCAATGCGATCGGCTGCATCGCGCCGCTGCGGTAGTCCAGCCGCGCCAGCTCCTGGATGCCATCACGCATCAGGGTGACGTATAGCGCATCCCGCGCCGCATCGATCCCCTCGATCACGGTTTCCGAGGATTCGGCCAACACGGTGCGGGCGGTGCGTGCAGTGGCGTCGGGCGAGGCCAGGTCGATGGCGACGAGACGGCGGTTCGGCGCGTCCAGCGCCTGCACGGCGTACAGGGTGTCACCGACCAGCTGGACGTCCTGCACGAGGTCGGCATCGCCGATCAGGCAGCGCCAACGCTGCTTGCCCGCCACCACCTCGGCCAGCGGTGCCACGCAGGCGCGCATGCTGGCGCGTGCACCGACAATGCTCAGCAGCGCCCAGTTGCTGCCGGGCGCAAGCCTAACCGCGGGGAAATCGTTGGGCGGGATCGCCAATGCATCCGCCGTGCCCGCGCGTACCACCAGCCGGTCCTGCGCCAGCGGCTGTCCCAGCTGGTGCAGATACACGCCCATTCCCTGCAGCGGATCCGCGTCACCCGGCTTGATGTCACGCATGCGGGTGTGGAAGAAGCCCCTGCCGTCCGGCAGCCAGTGCGGCGCGAACTCGCTCCACACGGGGCTGACGGTTTGCACGCGCCGGCCGCTGGCGATCTCCAGCACCTCGATCGTTCCGATCTCGTTGCCCTTGCGCATGACGTTGATGGCGACGTGGCAGCCATCCGGCGAGCGGGTGGCGCCGGTGATGGCGGCCTGCTCGGTCGCCGGGTCGAACAGCATCCTGTCGACCCCGTCCCTGCCGCGCGCCAGCAGAGCGGCAGGGCCGCCCTTGTCCACGCGCAGCAGCAACATGGGGTCGTCGCGCAGGTCCAGCGGCCGCAGCGCCGAGGTGGTACCCGCGACCGCCGCCAGTCGCTCCTTCCAGAATGCCAGCCGCGGTAGCGTATCCAGACGTGCACGCGTTGCTTGGCCATGGGCGCCCAGCCATGCATCGTGCTCGGCATTGGCCTCGCCTTCCATCCAGCGGTAGGGGTCCGGGATCGACAGGCCGAAGGCGGTATCCACCGTGTCGACCCGACGGGCCACGGGCGGGGCGTCCGGCGGGGTGACCTGGGCCGAGAGCGTGGAAGTGACCAGGAGCAGCGCGGCCAGGCCGGACAGCAGTGGGCGGGGAGGGAGGGTGGGCATGGCGCTCTCCGATCGCGTTCGCATACTTGGTTTAACGCAATTTCCTGCTCCGGCCTGTCATTCCTGCGACAATGGCCGCGGCGGAGCCGGCCGGGCAGTCGCGTCACCGTTGACGGTGCCGAGGAAAGTCCGGGCTCCACAGGGCACGATGCCAGGTAACGCCTGGGCGGCGCGAGCCGACGGAAAGTGCAACAGAAAGAAACCGCCGAACGGCCTCAGGGTGCGTGGCAAGGGTGAAATGGTGCGGTAAGGGCGCACCGCGAGTGGGGCAACCCACCGGCACGGCAAACCCCATCGGGAGCAAGACCAAATAGGGAACCATTGGCGCGGCCCGCGTCGGTTCCGGGTAGGTTGCTGGAGCCAGTCAGTGATGGCCGGCCGAGAGGAATGACTGTCCCCGACAGAACCCGGCTTACAGGCCGGCTCCGCCACTTTCTTCCACGGCTTGCGCTAATGGGACCGTGAACTCCGTTCCCACGGGATCTTGTTCGGGGCCTATCCGCATTCATGAATGAAGCTGAATCGATGCTGTCCGTCTCACGTAATGAGACGGAACAAAGGCTTGTGGATAAACTTTCGACCAACTTCTGAAGTTCGGCGCAAGTCCTTGACCGCGCTGAAAAAAAACCGTCGCAAGTTGTTGACAACGCTGTGGGCGAAACCTAAGGTGGCGGCTAGTGGGATATCCGGGGAACTTGTGGTTTCCTGTGTCATCCTGAACCCTTCGCCCAGCGCCGTGCAGCCCCCTCCATGTTTCAGGGTGAGACCGCCATCACGATCGACGACAAGGGTCGTCTGACCGTCCCCACCGCGCATCGCGAGCAGGTGGCGAGCGCGTGTGGCAATCGCCTGGTGATCACCTACAACCCGTTCGAGGCCGGCTGCCTGTTTCTCTACCCGGAATCGGAGTGGGAGCGCGTGCGCGACGAGGTCAACGCCCTGCCGACGACGCTGAGCGCGCATCGTCGCCTGCAGCGCACGCTGGTGGGCTCGGCCGCGCATGTCGAGCTCGATGGCAGCGGCCGCATCTCCATTCCCGCCAGCCACCGCAGCGCGGTCGGCATCGAGAAGAAGGCGGTGCTGCTCGGCATGGGCGAGAAGTTCGAGCTGTGGAGCGAGCAGGCGCATCACGCACAGATCCGGCAGACGGTCGGCGATGACGACCTCAGCCCGCAGATGATGGAGCTGCGCCTGTGAGCGCGGCGGTCGCAGCCGCACCCACGCCTCCCTCGCATCTTCCGGTGTTGTACGCGCAGGTGCTGGCGGGTCTGCGCGTGCGTGCCGACGGTACGTATCTGGACGGCACCTTCGGCCGCGGTGGCCACGCCGCCGGCGTGCTGGCGCAGTTGGGTGCGGAGGGGCGCCTGCTGGTCATGGACAAGGACCCGGCGGCGATTGCCGAGGCGAAGGCGCGTTTCGGCAGTGATGCACGCGTGGCCATCCACCACGGCAGTTTCGCCGAACTGGGTGACTGGGATGTGGTTTCCGCCGGGTTGGATGGCGTGCTGTTCGACCTTGGCGTGTCCTCCCCGCAAATCGATGTCGCCGAGCGCGGCTTTTCCTTCGGCAAGGATGGCCCGCTCGACATGCGCATGGACGATTCGCGCGGCCAGAGCGCCGCCGAGTGGCTGGCCGACGCCAGCGAGCGCGAGATCGCCGACGTGCTCTGGACCTATGGCGAGGAGCGCATGAGTCGCCGCATCGCCCGGGCAATCGTCGCGCGCCGTGCGGAGCGGCCGATCACCCGCACGCTGGAGCTGGCGGAGCTGATCGCCTCGGTGATGCCGCGGGGTCGCGAGGGCATCCATCCGGCCACGCGCAGCTTCCAGGCGATCCGCATCCATATCAACCGCGAGCTGGCGGATCTCGAGGCGGGTCTGGCCGCCGCGCATGACGCGCTGAACACCGAAGGCCGACTCGTGGTGATCAGCTTCCATTCGCTGGAAGACCGCATCGTCAAGCGCTTCATGGCGGCGAAGGCCAAGGCGCCGCCGAGCGACCGCCGGCTGCCGCAGCAGGTGGCCTTCCATCCGACGCTGAAGCTGGTGGGTGGCGCGACCAAGGGCGATGACGCCGAAGTGCGCGCCAATCCGCGCGCGCGCAGTGCGGTGCTGCGGGTGGCCGAGAAGCTGGGGGATGCCGCATGAGCCTGCGCTTCCTCATCGGCCTGCTGATCGTGCTCGACATCGCCAGCGCGGTGGGGGTGGTGATGGCACGCCATCGCCATCGCCAGCTGTTCGTCGAGCTCAACCGGCTCGAGAAGACCCGCGACGAATTGAACGTCGAGTTCAGCCGTCTCCAGCTGGAGCAGGCGACCTGGGCCGAGAGCACGCTGATCGACCGCACCGCGCGCGAGCGCCTGGGCATGGTGTTGCCCAAGGCGAATGAAATCGTGGTGGTGCGGCCATGAGCATCTTCGACCGCCGAGAGCCACGCCGCCCCGCGCGTGATTCGCGCCGCGAGGGTGGTCGTGCGCAGGCCGGACGCGGCAACGGTCGCTCCGGCTTCGACGTGCGCAAGCGCATCGTGCTGGTCGGCGGCACGCTGGCACTGTGCGCGGTGGCGTTGGTGGGGCGCGCGGTGAACCTGCAGCTGGTCAACAACGAGTTCTACCAGAAGCAGGGCGACGAGCGCTTCCAGCGCGACGTGGAAATCGCCACCACCCGCGGCATGATCACCGATCGCAACGGCGAGCCGCTGGCGGTGTCCACGCCGGTTGAATCGATCTGGGTCAATCCGCAGGAGCTCGCCGGCAATGCCAAGGGCATCCGTGAACTCGCGCGTGCGCTGGAGCTGTCCGAGGAAGACCTGCGCCGGCGCGTATCGCAGAAGGCCGACAAGGAGTTTCTCTGGGTCAAGCGGCGCATGAACCCGGCGCTGGCCCAGCGCGTGGTCGCGCTCGGCATCGCGGGTGTGTACTCGCAGCGCGAGTTCCGCCGCTTCTACCCGCAGGGCGAGGCCTTCGCGCATGTGCTCGGCTTCACCAACGTGGATGATTACGGGCAGGAGGGCGTAGAGCTTGCGCTCGACGACTGGTTGCGCGGCAAGCCGGGACTGAAGCGCGTGATCCGCGACAACCGCGGACGCATCGTCGAGAACGTCGACCTGTTGCGTGCCGCGCAGCCCGGCAAGGACCTGCAGCTCACCATCGACCGCCGCATCCAGTACCTGACCTATCGAGAACTCAAGGCGATGCTCGAGCAGAGTGGTGCCTCCAGCGGTTCGGCGGTGGTGCTGGACGTGGAAACCGGCGAGGTGCTGGCGATGGCCAACCTGCCGTCGTTCAACCCGAACAACGTGGGCAGTGCCAACCGCGAGGCGCACCGCAACCGCGCTCTGACCGATCTGTTCGAACCGGGCTCGACGATGAAGCCGCTCACCGTCGCAGCGGGGCTGGAGGCAGGCGTCATCCGCACCGATTCGGTGTTCAACACCAATCCCGGCTGGACCGCCAACGGCCGCTACCGCACGACCGACCATCGCAACTACGGCGTGCTCGATACCACCGGCGTGATCACCAAGAGCTCCAACGTCGGCGTGGCGCTGATCGCGCGCAAGCTGGACAACCGGCAGCTGTACGACTTCTTCCGCAGGTTCGGCTACGGCAGCCGCACCGGCATCGGCTTCCCCGGCGAGGCCGCTGGCCTGTTCGCATCGCCCGAGCGCTGGGACGGCACCACCAAGCAGACGCTGTCCTACGGCTATGCGTTGAGCGCCACGCCGATGCAGATTGCCCATGCCTACGCGACGCTCGGAAACGACGGCGTCTCGGTGCGCCCCACCTTCATCCGGGGTGAGCAGGGCGAGCGCAAGCGGGTGATCGCACCGGAGCTCGCCCGCACGATCGTGCGGATGATGCAGACGGTCACCGAGACCGGCGGCACCGCCACCCAGGCGGCCGTGCTCGGTTACCACGTCGCCGGCAAGACCGGCACTGCGCGCAAGGCCAGCGGCGGCGGCTACTCGCGCCGTTACGTGTCCTACTTCGCCGGCCTGGTGCCGGTGAACAACCCGCGTTACGCGATGGTGGTCGCGGTCAACGATCCCGATCCGTCGAAGGGCTATTACGGCGGACTGGTGTCGGCGCCGGTGTTCCGCAACGTGATGGAAGGCGTATTGCGCCTGCAGGACGTGGCGCCGGATGACATCGAGACCTGGATTGCCGCGCAGGCCAAGGGCGAAGCCGGTCCCCGCGTGGCTGTGGCGCCGGCGGTAACGGGCGCACCCGTCCCCGTGGACAGCGCGGCGACTGATGCATTGCCCTTGCCATTGCCGGAGCCGCTGGAGGCGATTCGATGAGCCGTCGCCTCGCGCTCGCCACGCTGTTGCCGGATGTGCCGGGGATTCCCGCTGAGCTTGAGATCAGCGGGTTAGTGATGGACAGCCGCGCGGTGCGTTCCGGCGATGCATTCGTGGCGATCGCCGGCTTCGGTGCGCATGGGCTCGGTTTCGTCGAGCAGGCGCGCGAGCGCGGTGCCGCGGCGATCCTGTTCGAGCCGCCGGCCCCTGATGACCTTCCGGCGCCGGCCGATGCGATCGCCGTGCCCGGCCTGCGCGCGCGCCTGGGTGCGATGGGCGATGCCTTCCACGACGCACCTTCGCGGGCGATGACGATGGTCGGCGTCACCGGCACCAGCGGCAAGACCTCCAGCGTGCAGCTGATCGCGCAGGCTCTCGAGCGCCTCGGCACCCGCACCGGCACGATCGGCACGCTGGGCGCTGGCCTGCATGGCGCGGAAGTCGCCACCGGCTTCACGACGCCGCTGGTGCTGCCGATGCACGAACTGCTGGCCGGGCTGCGCGACGCTGGCGCCAAGGCGGTGGCGATGGAGGTCAGCTCGCACGCGCTTGACCAGGGACGAGTGGACGGCGTGCATTACGACATCGCGGTGTTCACCAACCTCACCCGCGACCATCTCGATTACCACGGCGACATGGAAAGCTACGGCGCGGCCAAGGCGAGGCTGTTCACGCGCCCGGGCCTGCGTGCGGCGGTGATCAATCGCGACGACGCCTACGGCGCGCGGTTGCTGCATGCGCTGCCGGCCGGCGTGCGCGGCATCGGCATTTCCGCGTCCGGCGACGCCCATGCGGATGTGGCGGCGTCTGCCATCGTGCTGGACGCGCGCGGCATCGGTTTCGACCTGCGCATCGGTGATCGTGTCGAGCACGTGCAGTCACCGCTGCTCGGCCGCTTCAACATCGACAACCTGCTGACGGTGGCCGGCGTGCTGCTGGCCGAAGGCCGCGGCTTCGACGAGATCGTCGGCGTGCTGCAAGCACTGCAGCCGGTCGCCGGGCGCATGAACCGGCTGGGCGGCGACGGCGTGCTGCCGCTGGTGGTCATCGACTACTCGCACAAGCCTGATCCGCTGCAGCAGGCGCTGGAATCGCTGCGCGCGCACCTGAAGGGCGGGCTGACCTGCGTGTTCGGCTGCGGCGGTGAGCGCGACCGCGGCAAGCGGCCGCAGATGGCGGCCATCGCTGAACAACTGTCGGAAACCGTCATCGTCACCGATGACAACCCGCGGGGCGAGGATGGCGATGGCATCGTCGCCGACATCGTCGCCGGCCTTGCGCATCCCGAGCGCGCCATCGTGTTGCGCGACCGCCGCGCGGCGATCGTCCGGGCGATCGAGGCGGCCGGTGCCGACGACATCGTGCTGGTCGCCGGCAAGGGCCACGAGACCTATCAGGAGGTCGCCGGCGTCAAGCACGATTTCGACGACATGGCGGTCGCCCGCGAAGTGCTGGAGGCGCGCGCATGAAGCCGATGCCGCTGTCGAGGATCGCGCAACTGGCCGGCGGTCGCCTGCTCGGCGAGGACGTGCAAGTGGCCGGCGTGTCCACCGACACCCGCAAGCTGCCGGATGCCGAAGGCGGCGCGCTGCTGTTTGTAGCGCTGAAGGGCGAGAATTTCGATGGCCACGCGCACGTCGCCGACGCGGCCGCGCGGGGCGCGGCGGCGGCGCTGGTGTCGCGTGAGATGAACCCTGAAATCCCGCAGATCCTCGTCGCCGATACCGAGGCCGCGCTGGCCGCCTTCGCGCGCGGCCTGCAGCGCGAGCGCGCGACGCGTGTGTTCGCGGTGACCGGCAGCAACGGCAAGACCAGTGTCAAGACGTTGCTGCTGTCGATCCTCGCCCAGGCTGGTGGCGCCTACGCCAACCCCGGCAACTTCAACAACGAGATCGGCCTGCCGCTGGCGCTCATCGCGGCACCCGATGACGCGCGCTTCGCGGTGTACGAGATGGGCGCGGGCAAGCCGGGCGACATCAAGTACCTGACCGGCGTCGTGCGGCCGGACGTGGCGCTGGTGAACAACATCGCGCCGGCGCACCTGGAGCGGATGGGCTCGCTGCTGGGCGTGGCCGACACCAAGGCGGCGATCTACGACGCGCTGCCAGCCGAGGGCGTGGCGGTGATCAATGCCGATGACGCGTTCGCGCCGTACTTCGCCGAGCGCGCGCACGGGCGCCGGATCCTGCGCTTCGGGCTGGAGGCCAGCGCCGACGTGTCCGCGGGCGGCATCGAGGCCACGCGCGAGGGTTCACGCTTCAGGATGCAGACGCCGCTGGGCGACGTGGAAGTCGTGCTGGCGCTGCCCGGCCGCCACAACGTGGCCAACGCGCTGGCCGCCGCCTCGATGGCGCTGGGTGCGGGGATCGATCTGGAGGACATCAAGGCTGGGCTGGAAGCGGCGCGACCGGTCGCCGGCCGTGGCGTCGCGCGCGTGCTTGCCAGTGGCGCGGAACTCATCGATGACAGCTACAACGCCAACCCGGGCTCCACCCATGCCGCGATCGACACGCTGGCCGCGGGCGGGGGCGAGGCGTGGCTGGTGCTTGGCGACATGCGCGAACTCGGTGCCGACGAAGTCGCTCTGCACGCCGAGGTCGGGCGTCGCGCCAAGGCAGCCGGCATCACCCGCATGTACACGCTCGGCGCGCTGTCGTCCCACGCCGCCGAGGCGTTCGGTGAGGGTGCGCACCGCTTCGATACGCACGAGACGCTGTCCGATGCGGTGCGCAGCGGCTTGCGCGAGGGCGTACGGGTGCTGGTGAAGGGGTCGCGTGGCAGCGCGATGGATCGCGTGGTCGCCGCGCTGCTGCAAGGGGAGGGCATCGAAGATGCTGCTTGAGCTGTTCCGCTGGCTGGAGCAACTGCAGGGCCACTTCGGCCTGTTCCAGTACCTCACCTTCCGCGCCATCCTCTCGGCGCTGACCGCGCTCGCGTTGTCGCTGTGGTGGGGCCCGCACGTGATCCGCTACCTTGCCGGCCTCAAGAGCGGTGGCCAGCCGATCCGCACCGACGGGCCGCAATCGCATTTCTCCAAGGCAGGCACGCCGACCATGGGCGGCGCGCTGATCCTGCTGACGATCCTGGCCGCGGTGCTGCTGTGGGGCGATCTGCGCAACAAGTACATCTGGGTCGTGCTGGCGGTGATGATCGGCTTCGGCGCGATCGGCTGGTGGGATGACTGGATCAAGATCGTGCGCCGCGACCCCAACGGCATGCGCTCGCGCACCAAATACGCGCTGCAGTCGCTGCTGGGACTGGCCGCCGGCATCTACCTGTATGCCTTCGCGGACGTGCCAGCGGCCACGACGTTCTACCTGCCGCTGTTCAAGTCGGTGGCGCTGCCGTTGGCGGGCATCAGCTTCGTGGCGATCGCCTACTTCTGGATCGTCGGCTTCTCCAACGCGGTGAACCTGACCGACGGTCTGGACGGGCTGGCGATCATGCCGACGGTGATGGTGGCCTGTGCACTCGGCGTGTTCGCCTATGCCTCGGGCCACGCCGAGTTCTCGAAGTACCTGCAGATCCCGGCGGTGCCCGGTGCGGGTGAACTGCTGATCATCTGCACCGCAATCGCCGGCGCGGGGCTCGGGTTCCTCTGGTTCAACACCTATCCGGCGATGGTGTTCATGGGCGACATCGGCGCGCTTGCGTTGGGTGCGGTGCTCGGCACGCTTGCGGTGATCGTGCGGCAGGAACTGGTGCTGGTGATCATGGGTGGCGTGTTCGTCATCGAAACGCTGTCGGTGATGATCCAGGTCGCCAGCTTCAAGCTGACAGGCAAGCGCGTGTTCCGGATGGCGCCGATCCATCACCACTTCGAGCTGAAGGGCTGGCCGGAGCCACGCGTCATCGTGCGCTTCTGGATCATCTCGGTGGTGCTGGTGCTGATCGGCCTTGCCACGTTGAAGGTGCGCTGATGGACGGACGCATGCATTCCACGAGCGACCGCCAGGCCACCCGTTTCGACGCGATCCAGGGACGCTTCGATCCGTGGCTGCTGGCGTGCTTCGCCGCGCTCGCCGCGCTGGGCCTGGTCATGGTGGCGTCCAGTTCGCTGGCGATCGCCGAGAGCCGCGACCTGCCGCCGCTCTACTACTTCAACCGCCACCTGATGTTCCTGGGCGGAGGCCTGTTCCTGGCCTGGCTGGCAATGACCCGTGGCGATGTGCGGAAGCTGGAACAGTTCAGCCGGCTGTTGCCGCTGCTCGGCGTGCTGCTGTTGCTACTGGTGCTGGTGCCGGGACTTGGTCACACGGTCAAGGGCGCGCGCCGCTGGATCAGCCTTGGGCCGATCGGGTTCCAGCCGGCCGAGGCGATCAAGGTGGTGATGATCGTGTGGCTGGCCAGCTACCTCGCACGATTCTCGGACGAGGTGAAGGGCACCCTCGTCGCGATCATCAAGGCGTTCGCGGTGGCGGCGGTGTTCTCGCTGCTGTTGCTGCTGGTGCACAAGGACTTCGGCACCACAGCGCTGGTCCTCGGTATCACTGCCGGCATGATGGTGCTGGGCGGGGCGAACATGCCGCGACTGCTGCTGCCCGCACTGGCAATCATGCCGCTGCTGGTGGTGATGATCCTGCTCGAGCCCTACCGTATGCAGCGCCTGATTTCCTTCAGCGATCCGTGGAAGGATCCGTTCGGCAGCGGCTACCAGCTGACCAATGCGCTGATGGCGGTCGGGCGCGGCGAGTTCTGGGGCGTCGGTCTCGGCGGCTCGGTGCAGAAGCTGTCCTACCTGCCGGAGGCCTACACCGACTTCATCATGGCGGTGATCGCCGAGGAACTCGGGTTCGTTGGCGTCTGTCTCGTGGTTGGGCTGTACACGGTGCTGGTCACTCGTGCGTTCCTGATCGGGTTGCAGTGCGTGGAGATGCGCCGCCATTTCGCCGGCTATCTCGCGTTCGGCGTCGGCCTGTGGATCGCGCTGCAAGCGTTCGTCTCCATCGGCGTCAACCTCGGCCTGCTGCCGACCAAGGGCCTGACCCTGCCGCTGGTTTCCTCCGGCGGTTCCAGCATCCTGATGACCTGCCTGGCGATGGGTCTGCTGCTGCGCGTGTCCTGGGAGCTGGAGCGGGCCAAGCGCCAAGTCGCGTTGCGCCGCGAGACCATTGCGGCCTCGATCTCGACCGAGCGCGATGCGCCGACGCCGGCCGCGGTGGCTGCGCCTGCTGCAGCCCCTGCGATCCGTTCAGTGGGTACGGAGCCTGTCGACGATCCAAGAGAGGGCACCCGTCGTACGC
>JAEXBT010000042.1 GCA_023393895.1 Pseudomonadota bacterium | reverse complement strand
GCCGCGAAGGCGTGCGCTGGGCCATCGCCGACATGACCGAAGAGCGGCTGCTGGTACTGCGTTCAGCGCCGGGTTAACCCCGTTCGCTGCCCGCGTGCGTTCTCCTCCAATGCCATCCCCGGAGCCTGCCATGACCGCGCAACCCCGCATCGCCCTGCTCACCGTCGCCTGTTTCGTCGCACTGGCCGCCTGCGAATCGCACGGTGCCCCGCCCGCGTCCCGCCTGCAGCCGCCTGCGCCCATGCCAACAGCACGCGACATGGGCTTCGATTGCGATGCGCTGGCACGCGCACCCGAGCCGCGCTACCGCGGCTACCCGATGCCGGTCGCCGCCGCGCCTTCCCGCGCCATGATGGAAAGTCGCGTCGATGCGGCTGCCCCGACGCAGGCCATCACGGTGACCGGCCAGGCGCGCCCGGCCATCCTCCCGATGCCGCCACCGCCGCCGGCGTGGCCGATTCGCAACACCGAGAAGTACCAGCACTTCGAACAGAACCCGGTCAAGCGCGCCAGCGAGGTGCCGCTGTCCACTTTCTCCGTCGATGTCGATACCGGTAGCTACACCAATGTGCGCCGCATGCTCAATGACGGCGAACGTCCGCCGGCCGACGCGGTGCGCGCCGAGGAGTTCATCAACTATTTCGATTACGGCTACACGCCACCGGCCAGCCGTGACACGCCCTTTTCCGTCCGCACTGAACTGGCCACCTCGCCGTGGAACGCCAGCCGCCAGCTGCTGATGGTCGGGATCAAGGGCTATGAGGTCCCGCGTGCGCAGCTGCCGCCGGCCAACCTCGTTTTCCTAGTCGATACCTCCGGCTCGATGCTCGCCGCCGACAAGCTGCCGCTGGTCAAGCAGGGCCTGTGCCGGATGCTGCCGCAGCTGCGCGCGCAGGACCGGGTCAGCATCGTCGCATATGCCGGTTCGGCGGGATTGGTGCTGCCGGCGACGCCCGGCAACCGCGGGCGCGAGATCTATGACGCGCTGGCGCGGCTGGAGGCCGGCGGCAGCACCAACGGCGGCGAGGGCATCCAGCTGGCCTATGCCGAGGCCCGCCGCGCGTTCATCAAGGGCGGCGTCAACCGCGTGCTGCTGGCCACCGATGGCGACTTCAACGTCGGCACGTTCGACCGTCGCGCGCTGGAAACGCTGGTTTCCGACCAGCGCAAGTCGGGAGTCGCGCTGTCCACGCTCGGCTTCGGCACCGGCAACTACAACGACGAGATGGCCGAGCGCCTCGCCGATGCCGGCGATGGCAACTACAGCTACATCGACAGCGTCCGCGAGGCCGAACGCGTGCTGGTCCGCAACATGCAGGCGACGCTGATGACGATCGCGCAGGACGTCAAGATCCAGGTCGAGTTCAACCCCGCGCAGGTCGCCGAGTACCGGCTGATCGGCTACGAGAACCGCGCCCTGCGTGACGAGGACTTCGACAACGACGCGGTCGATGCTGGCGAGATCGGCGCCGGCCACGAGGTCACCGCGCTCTACGAGATCGCGCTTGCCGGTTCCGGTGGCGAGCGCCTGCCGAAGCTGCGCTATGCCGCGCCGGCCAGCGGGGTTGCCGGCACCGGCGAGATCGCGCACCTGAAGTTGCGCTACCAGCAGCCCGGTGGATCGCCGAGCCGGCTGATCGAGCGGCCCATCCGTCGCGCCGACCAGCGTGGCGAAGCGGGCCCGGATCTGCGCTTCGCCGCGGCCGTGGCGGGCTTCGCCGACCTCCTGCGCGGTGGCCACAACATCGAGGGTTGGGATGCGCGCCGGATCCGCCAGCTGGCCGAAAGCGGCATCGGCCAGGATCGCGATGGCGAACGCCGCGAATTCGTCGGCCTGGTGGATCGGGCCGAACGCATCCTTCAAGGCAATGACGGCGAACCCACGAATCGCCGGGATTGACGCGATTGGCCACCGCAGCGCGGTCCCTCGCGATCGCGCTGCGGCATCGTGCTTCACCCCGGCCACGCCACCGCGTACGCTGTCCGGAATGGAAGCGTCATTGGGCCAGATGCAGGACGAACCCGGGGACGCCGCGTTGATGCTGGCCTATGCCGCAGGGGACAGCGCGGCGTTCGCGCAGCTGTACGCGCGCCACCGCACGCCGCTGTACCGCTTCCTGCTGCGCCAGTTGCGCGATCCGGCGCTGGCAGACGAGTTCTTCCAGGACGTCTGGCAGCGGGTCATCGCCCACCGTGCCGAGTGGAAGCCTGCGGCGCCGTTCACCGGCTGGCTGTACCGCATCGCCCACAATCGGCTGAACGATCATTGGCGAGCGCTGAAGCACCGGCCGCCTGCGCCGGGCGATGCCGACGAACGCATCGCCCGCATCGCCGATACCGCCACGCCCGAGCGTGCGCTGTCGGAATTCGAACAGCGCCGGCGCCTGCAGCTGGCGCTGGCCGAACTGCCGGACGAGCAGCGCACCGTGCTGCTGCTGCGGCTGGAACAGGAGTTGACGCTGGAGGAAATCGGCGAGGCGACCGGCGTGGGCCGGGAGACGGTGAAATCGCGGTTGCGATACGCGATGGACAAGCTGCGCGCGAGGCTGGACGAATGACGACACGACGCGACCCGATGCTGGACCGGGAAGAACGCGAGCTGGCCGACCAGCTGGCGCGGATCGTGCCGCGCGGCGAACCCTCCGCCGACCTCGACGCGCGCATCCTTGCCA
>JAEXBT010000005.1 GCA_023393895.1 Pseudomonadota bacterium | reverse complement strand
GGGCTGTCAACTTCAATGGCTGGCGCACGGTTGACAGCGTGGTGCGCGCGCTGTGGCCGGCCAGTTGCCTGGTCTGCGGCGCGCCGGGAGAAGCGGCCGCTGATCGCGATCTGTGCCGCGCCTGTCACGCCGCGCTGCCATGGAGCGGCTGTGCTTGCCCGCGCTGCGCGCTGCCGCTGCCCGATGGGGAGCAGAGCGATGCCCGCTGCGGCGCCTGTCTGGCCGATGACACGCCGCTGGACCGCGTCGATGCGGCATTCGCCTATGCGGCACCGCTGGACCGCTTGCTGCCGATGCTGAAGTTCCATCAGTCGCTGGCCAGCGCGCGCCTGCTCGGCGGATTGATGGCGGAGGCATTGCAGGCCCGGGCAGGCGATGTGGAGGGCGCGGTGCTGGTGCCGATCCCGCTCGCCACAAGCCGCCTGCGCCAGCGCGGCTACAACCAGGCGCTGGAACTGGCGCGCCCACTCGCGCGCCGGCTGTCGATGCCGCTGGAACCCCGGCTCCTGCATCGCCCGCGGGCGACCGGGGCGCAATCGCGGCTGGGGCGCGCCGGACGCCAGCGCAATCTGGCCGGCGCTTTCGCGGTCTTGGCGGCACGGCGGCTGCCGGCACACGTGGTGCTGGTCGATGACGTGATGACCACCGGCGCCACGCTGGAATCCGCCGCGCTCGCGTTGCGTTTGGCCGGCGTGGCGCGGGTGGATGCGTGGGTCTGCGCGCGTGCCGCCTGAGCTTCAGGCTTCGCCGAAGGCGTAATGCGCGGCGATGCCGGCGAAGATCGCCAGGCCCACCCAGTTGTTGTGCAGGAAGGCGCGGAAGCAGGCGGCGCGCTCGCGGCTTTTCGCGGTCTGGAACTGCCAGGCCACCAGTGCGGCGGCGATGGCGAGACCGAGCCAGTAGAAGATGCCAAGCCCGGCACGCTGTCCCGCCAGCCCAAGTGCGAGGAAGGTCGACGCGTACAACACGCCCTGCGCGACCAGGTCCATGTCGCCGAACAGGATTGCGGTGGATTTCGAGCCCATGCGGAGGTCGTCCTCGCGATCCACCATCGCATACCAGGTGTCGTAGGCGGTGGCCCAGAGGATGTTGCCGATGTAGAGCAGCCAGGCGACCGGCGGCACGGAGTCCTGGATCGCCGCGAACGCCATCGGAATGCCCCAGCCGAACGCCATCCCCAAATACACCTGCGGCAGATAGGTATGGCGCTTGAGGAACGGATAGCTGGTGGCGAGGATGACGCCGACCACGCTCATCCAGATCGTCAGCCGGTTCAGCGTCAGCACCAGCGTGAACGCGACCAGCATCAGCACCGCGAACAGGACCAGTGCCTCTCGGCCGCTGACCTCGCCGGTGACCAGTGGCCGGCCGCGGGTGCGCTCGACCTGTCCGTCCAGCCAGCGGTCAGCGTAATCGTTGATCACGCAGCCGGCGGCGCGGGTCAGCCAGACGCCGGCCGTGAACACGATGAGCGGATGCCAGTCCGGCACGCCCGCGGAGGCGATCCACAGCGCCCACCATGTCGGCCACAGCAGCAACAGCCAGCCGATCGGCCGGTCGGCGCGCATCAGACGCAGATAGGCGCCGACCTTGCGGCGCCAGTGGGGCATTGCCGGGGAAGCCGTGTGGGTGTCCTCGTGTTCCATCGGCAAAGCGTAGCAGCGCGCTGCCAAATGCCGGCAGCGTTCGATGCATGGAATGCTGTGGATGGTCGATGCGGCTGGTATGGAGACGGGGGATCCCCATCTCAGATGCAGCATCATTCTTCTTGGAGACGCATTCATGCGTACGACAAAACGCGTCCTTGGCATGACCTCAGCCCCCGGCAGGCATTGGGTGGGCGATGGCTTTCCGGTGCAGGGCCTGTTCGGCTACAACGGCGAGGGTGTCGCCGAGCGCAGTCCGTTCCTGCTGCTTGATTACGCCGCACCCGCCGAATTCCCACCCAACGACGGCTATCGCCGCGGCGTCGGCCAGCATCCGCATCGCGGCTTCGAGACCGTGACAATCGTCTATGCTGGCGAGGTCGAGCATCGCGATTCCACCGGCAAGGGCGGCGTGATCGGCCCTGGCGACGTGCAATGGATGACCGCCGGCGGCGGCATCCTCCACGAGGAGTTCCACTCCCAGCGCTACAGTCGCGAGGGCGGCCCTTTCGAGATGGTGCAGCTGTGGGTGAACCTGCCGGCGCGCGACAAGATGACGCCGCCCGGTTACCAGGCGATCGTCGATACCGACATCCCCGCAGTCGCGTTGCCGGACGGCGCGGGCCGCGTGCGGGTGATCGCAGGCGCGTTCGCCGGCGAAGCCGGACCGGCACGCACCTTCAGCCCGCTGCAGGTGCTGGACGTGGAACTGGCCGCCGGCAAGAGCGCTGACTTCGACATTCCCGACGGCTGGAACACGCTGGTCGTGGTGCGATCGGGCACGGTCGAGGTCAATGGCGAGGCGGTGCTGCGGGATGCACAGGTGGCAACGCTGTCGACCGAAGGCAGTGGCCTGCGCATCGAGGCCAATGGCGATGCGCGGCTGCTCGTGCTGGCTGGTGAACCGCTCGATGAGCCGGTGGTGGGCTACGGACCGTTCGTGATGAACAGCCAGGCGCAGATCGCCGAAGCCATCCGCGATTTCAACAGCGGCAGGTTTGGCCAGATGTGAGCGTGCACGCGATGAGGCGGAATTCCTCGCCGCATCCTCACCCAGCCTGCGGCAGGCTGGCATCGATGGACATGAGGAATCAGCAATGAGCAACCGCAGCCCCGACCCGGCGCCGTCCGACACCCACCAAGCGCCTGCCGGCGCCGGCGACCCGGTTCTGGAACTGCAGGAAGCGCGGCGCAGCATCATCGGCGATGCGCTGGAGGTCCGGCGCGCGCTGCCCGGCAAGCCGCGCCGGATGGTCGGCGCATGGTGCTTCCTCGATCACGCTGGCCCGCTCGATTACGACACCGGCCAGGGCATGTCGGTGGGGCCGCATCCACACATCGGCCTGCAGACTTTCACCTGGATGATCGACGGCGAGATCGAGCACCATGACAGCCTCGGCAGCCGCCAGTGGATCCGGCCGGGACAGGTCAACCTGATGACCGCCGGACGCGGCATCAGCCACGCCGAGGTGTCGCCGACCGATCGCCCGGGCCGCGTGCATGCCGCGCAGCTTTGGATCGCGTTGCCGGATGCCGCGCGGCACATTGAGCCGGCCTTCGAGCATCACCCCGTGCTGCCGCAGTTCGCGCGCGATGACTTCACTCTCACCCTCCTGGTCGGCGAGGCCTTCGGTGAGGTCGCGCCTCCGCGCGTGCATTCGCCGCTGCTGGGCATGGATGTCACCGCCACGCAGGCGGCGCGCACGCGCCTGCCGCTGCAGCCGGCGTTCGAGCATGCGGTGATGTGCCTTGAAGGTGCGCTCGAAGTGGCGGGCCAGCGCGTTGTGCCGGGTCAGCTGCTGTACCTGGGCCTCGACCGCGAGACGATCGACCTGGCTTGCGATGGCCCGGCGCGCCTGCTGCTGATCGGCGGCGAACCGTTCGGCGAGGACATCCTGCTGTGGTGGAACTTCGTCGCGCGCACCCAGGAGGAAATGGAGCGCGCGACATCGGACTGGAACGCGGGTCGCGGCTTCGGCGAGGTCGCCGGCACCGACCTGCCGCGGCTGCGGGCCCCAGAGCTTTCGGGACTCCGTCTGGGCCGCCACCCCTCATGACCCGCGGTTCCCGATGGCGATGAGCGATTTCGGCGTCCCGGTACTGTCGTCTTCCGGCGCGCTGATCGTGCCCCTGCCCGAACGCTACCGCTTCACGGCAGCGCCGACTTTGCGTGCGCCCGATGGCTGCACGCTGATACGCAAGCCGGAACTGCACATCACCCTGCTCAACGCGGCCAAGGTGGCCCGCATCTGCGATGGCATGTCGAAGCACGAGTTACAGAAGCTCGCCCAGGGTGCGGGGCACGACATCCGGCGCGGCGGCGACGGCGCGGTGATGCATGACCGCCAGCGGCGGCGCTGGTCGCTGGTGGAGTGGGTGGAGATGCCGGGCTTCGATGTCTTCCGTCAGCGCGCTGGCGACTCTGCTGGCGTGCGGCTGCCGGAGACGCGTCCGCATATCACCCATTTCGCGACCGACTCACGGGGGATCGGCCTGCCGGATCTGGATCGCATCGCGGAACTGAAGGCTTTCGATCTACGACTTCCGGGCATTTCGCCACGCCATCCGGATACGACGGCTGACGAAGTGCGCGCGGACTTCCGGGGGTTGCACGCGGCTGGCAGCCGGCGTGGTTGCGCGGATCGGCGAACACCGTCCGGAAGTTGACGCTTGGTTGCGGCGGCAGGGTGCAGAGGATGCCGCGATCCTCACCGCCGCCGATCCGTTCGGCAGCCCGACCTGCGAGCAAGCGAACGCCCTGCGCCGGGCGTTGCTGGTCGCGCAGTTGGAAGCCGCAGAAATTCCCTTCCTGCGAGTGTCCGGCGAGGAAGGCGTCGAAGACTCCGCAGACACCAGTTACGCGTTGCCCAAGGCGGACGATGCGCTGGTCGACGACTTGCTGGTGGCGCATGAGCAGCTGGCTGCGGTGCGGTTGCAGCAGGGGCAACCTGCGAATCTGTGGCTGCATCCCGCGCTCCGTTGACGTCGCGGCCGGCCGTTTCTGAACATCGAAGGCTGTTGCCGCCAAGTCATTGATTTGATTGGCGCGCCTGGAGGGATTCGAACCCCCGACCAATGGCTTCGGAAGCCACAGCTGACGAGTGATGTGAATCAGTTTGGCGAGATGGTAATCGATCTAATACAGCGGAATCATACGCAACTCTTTGATTTCTATTTGTATCCGATCTGCCCCCGCTCGGCGCTTAACGCCGATTGTGGCCGTGATGCTGCGACGATAACTGTCACAAACGATTGATTGTTAATGAGTAATGGCTCAAGGTTTGCACGGTTTCTCCAGTGTACACCCGCGTGCCGCCCAGCTTCCTTGACCGCTTCTGTTCGCCAGAGGACTCCCCCGCTCGTGCGGTGGCGTCCCATGCACTGTCTGTCATCTTTCCCGATATCGAGTCCGAGCGCGAGTTCACCCACGCGCGCCGCGCCTTGTCCCCCATCTGGGATGAGATCCAGCTGCAGTCGCTGGGAGCTCCGGGCGCCGTCCTCGACCTGCAAGTCCGCCCGCAAGGGGATGCTTCCGAGCTTGGGCCTACGAACGATAAGGAACGTGGCCGGGAGGAGCTTCTGGTCACATTGGAGCGTATTTCCCGCACAGGACTCGTTCCTGAGGCGGAAGGCTTCGAGGCACGCAGCTACATCGCGAAGCTGTGGGTGGAGATTCTGGCCATGTACCCCGACGACGGCGTGCCCCCCGGGGTTCGTGAGCTGGGAATGGCCTTCCGTCAGATCCTCAAGGAACTTCACCAAGGCAAGACCAGGCGCGGCGCCTTGGAGCCGCCAAGTTCGCTGCTTGAACTGAAGGGCATGCTGGACCGTGAACCCCAGGACTCAAGTCGGTTCCCCGGATACTTCTGGTCTGCTTGGCGAGCCCACCTGTCTGGATACGCCTATCAGGCGATCGTTCACCCAGTTCCATTGGGCGAATCCCTGGATGAGGATCCGGACGCCGATGTTGGCGTAGTGATCCCGGGAGAGCCCGGGATCGACCCTGCCATACCCGCAGGCAGGCCCTTCGGGTGGCTGCCAGCCAACACCGAGGAACCGGAGCCATTGCGGAATCATCCCGGGGCGAGGGAGGGCTTCGTCAGGAGCGGACTGTCGACAATCACCCCCCTTCATGCCCTGACTGACGCATCAACGACGGTGCTGGATGACAGTGCGATGTCTGCCGAGGTCGGGCGACTGCTTCGCTTGGCCGCCTCGGCCCTCCAGAACAAGGAGGTCGAGCTCGCCGAAAAGTTGATCGCACGCTGCATGCTGCCTGCGACGGCAACCTTGGCTACCCAGGTCAGCCAGCTCAAGTGGGGGGAGGCAGAAGACGCCGTCGCGCAGCCTGGATGCCTTTCCTTGGATGCCGAATGGCTGTTCCGTCCGGAGTTGCGTCCAGACAATCCCGATGTTGGGCCCATTGAGCGGGGTGGCAGCGTGGTGTGGTTGCCCATTCCCGCTGCGCTGAGGGACCTGGTCAAGCGAATGAATCCGGCGCCAGTACTTGGGGAATGCGTTTTTCCCGCCTTGGGCAGGATGGCGCTTGATCTTTCCGATGACGCGCCATCGACCACCATGCTGCGCAGGTCGATTCTGAACCGGCTGGCCGCATCCGAACCACTGGGGCTCACCGCGGCACAGTGGGCGGCGGGCGACAGTTTGGGAATCAGCCTGGCGCCCCTCCATTACGACCGGTTTGATGCGGATCGCTTCGCGCAGCTTGTCGAGCGCAGCGTATTTCCGTGGTTTGGGGAGAAGCCCGGGCGGCCCCGCAAGAGGCGCCCTGGCATTCACGTCTTGGGCTCACGAGTTTGCCCGCGATTGTCGGACGTGATCGGTGTGATGTCCGCGGTCCGCTCAGGTGGACTTCTGGTGCAGGACGAGCTGATTGGGCGGCTGCTGCGGCGTACCAACAATCTTGTCCATGGGTTGGCGGTTCTGTCGGGGCATCGTCCGACGGAAGGATTCTCGCTGCTGACGATCAACCACTTTGCCTTGACCGACCCTGTGGCGGTGATCGAGGACAAGGTTGCCGGTCCGGACTGGCAGGTGAGGCCCATCGTTCTTCCATGCGTTTGGCAGCAGGAGCTGCTGCGGCTTGTCGCGGAACTCCGAGAGGCCGTGGCCCGGTTCCCGGGAACGGCCTTGTCCAAGGAGGCCGCGGCAGCACTGGATGGAACCGGCCCATTGTTCATCGTGGCCACGACTGCCGACCAAGTGCGGCCGTTCCTCCTGCGTGACTACATGGAGGTCCTGCCCACCGAGTTGCGATCCAGCCCCAACTTCGCGAGGCACATGCTGAACGCCTACCTGATTGGCCGGGTTCCGGAAGCAGTCCGGGTAGCGCAGCTGGGTTGGCACGGGACGCGCGAAGGCGCATGGGCCGATGGCTCGCCTTGGTCGGTTATCGACATCGCCGCAATTCTTGAAGCCCCGTTGAGCGAACACTTGAAGAACTTGGGATGGCGACCGTTGCCAGGCAGCTACCAAGCCAGTGGCGTGCCCAACGTGCAGATCGACTGGATCAAGGC
>JAEXBT010000213.1 GCA_023393895.1 Pseudomonadota bacterium | reverse complement strand
ATCCTGCGCCGGTTCCCGCTGGTGGGCGGGATCGACGTGGCAGGCCACGTGGTGCAATCGACGGACCCGGCATTCCGCGAAGGCGACGCAGTGCTGGTCACTGGCTGCGGCCTGTCGGAAACCCGCGATGGCGGCTACGCGGAGTACGCGCGTCTTGAATCGAAATGGGCGATCGCCCTGCCCGATGGCCTCTCCCTGCGTGAATCGATGATCCTCGGCACTGCCGGCTTCACTGCCGCGCTGGCGCTGTTCCGGATGCAGGAGAACCGGCAGTCGCCGGCGCTTGGGCCGGTCGCCGTCACCGGCGCGAGCGGTGGCGTCGGTTCGCTGGCCATCGCGATCTTCTCCAAAGCCGGCTACGAGGTGCATGCAATCAGCGGCAAGGCCGACCAGACCGGTTACCTGCAATCCCTGGGTGCCGCCCAGGTGCTCGGCCGCGATGCACTGGCCGCCACTGGGCCAATGGCCTCGGCCCGCTTCGGCGGCGGGCTCGACAACGTGGGCGGCCCGATGCTGGCCAGCCTGCTGGCGCAGACCGCGCCCTATGGCAACGTCGCGACTGCCGGCCTGGCTGCCAGCGCCGAGCTGCCGGCGACGGTGATGCCCTTCATCATCCGCGGCGTGTCACTGCTCGGCGTCGCTTCCGCCGGCACCGCGCGCGACATCCGCGAGGCGATCTGGGCGCACCTCGCCAGCGACTGGAAGCCGCACGACCCCTCCGCCATCTGCACCCACGAGACCGATCTGGCCGGGCTGCCGGCCGTGTTCGGGCGCATGCTGGCCGGCGGCTCGCTGGGGCGGACGCTGGTCCGTCTCTGAGGCCCATTCACGCGCGCGCTGGCAGCGGCTAGAATGCGCTCAACACAAGGGGAACCCGTATGGCGCGCATCCTGGTCATTGATGACTCACCCTCGCAGTTGATGGGCATCCGCCGCATCGTGGAGAAGCTGGGGCACGAATGCCTGACCGCCGAAGATGGCGCACAGGGCGTCGAACTCGCAAAGTCCGAGGTCCCGGAACTGATCCTGATGGATGTGGTCATGCCCAACCTCAACGGGTTCCAGGCCACCCGCGCGATCACCCGCAATGAAACCACCGCGCACATCCCGGTCATCCTGGTGACCACCAAGGACCAGGAAACCGACAAGGTGTGGGGCATGCGCCAGGGCGCGAAGGGCTATCTGACCAAGCCCTTCACCGAGGCTGAACTCTCCGAAGCCATCAGCGGCGTGCTCGGCGACTGATCAGCCGCCGCCTGAGAACGCCTCGCGCAGGTCCTCATAGGCCGCGGTCTGCCGCTCGTTGCGCGGCACCGGTGCCACCACTTCAAGCTCGACAATCTGGTCGCCCGGCTGGGCGCCCGGCAGCCCGCGGCCACGCAGACGCAGCTTGCGGCCTGCTTCCGAACCCGGCGGAATCTTGAGCTCCACCGCGCCACCGAGCGTCGGCACGGTGATGGTGTCGCCCAGCGCCGCCTGCCAAGGCGTCACCGGCAGGATGTGGATGAGATTGCGGCCGTCCACCTCGAACTGAGGATGGGCGGCGTAGTCGATTTCAAGCAGCAGGTCGCCACCCTGCCCGCCCTGCCCGCGCAGACGGATGGCCTGGCCGGGGCGGACGCCCTTGGGCACCTTCACGTCCAGTGACTTGCCGTTGATGCCGATGCGCACCGAATCGCCGCGGTACACCGCCTCCAGCGGCACGCTGAGGCGCGCCCGGGTATCGCCACGCGGCGATTGCGGCCGCTGCTGGCGTCCACCCGTGAAGCCGCCCCGCCCGAGCACCTGCTCGAAGAAGTCACTGAATCCGCCGCCCGCGCCGCCGCCGGCGAAAATCTCCTCGAAGTCGAAATCGGGCTGCCCGCCGCCGCCATGCCCCCCGAAACCACCCGGAGGTGGCACCTCGTCACCGGGTCGGTAGCCGCGCGCGCGCAGCTGGTCGTACGCCGCGCGCTTCTGCGGATCACGCAGCGCCTCGTAGGCTTCGTTGACCGCCTTGAACTTTTCCTCCGCGCCGGCCTCCTTGCTGACGTCCGGGTGGTACTTGCGCGCCAGCCGGCGATACGCGGTCTTGATTTCCGCCTCGCCCGCCCCCGGTTCCACCCCCAGGATCTCGTAGTAGTCCTTGAACTGCATCGCGCCCTCTCTCCGCGCCGGCATCGTCACAAGATGGGACCGAACGGCCGCGGCTTCAAGCACCGCATCGATGTTGACGGCGCCTTTCACACCGTCGGCCTAGACTGCGTCCACATCCGCTGAGCCATCAGAGGCCGCCACGATGACCATCGAAGTGGGAGACCGGATTCCCGAAGCCGTGCTGCAGACGATCCGCAGTGGCGTCGAGAAGATTGATACCCATGCCCTGTTCGAGGGCAAGCGCGCCGTGCTGTTCGCGGTGCCCGGCGCCTTCACCCCAACCTGCAGCGAGCGCCATCTGCCCGGCTACGTCGAGCATTACGATGCATTCCACCGTCGCGGCATCGAGGTCATGTGCGTTTCGGTCAACGACCCGTTCGTGATGCACGCCTGGGGGGAATCCCAGCAGGTGCCGGACGGCCTGTTGATGCTCGCCGACGGGAACGGCGACCTGACCCGCGCCATGGGCCTGCAGATGGACGCCAGCGCCTACGGCATGGGACTGCGCAGCAAGCGTTACGCGCTCTACATCGACAACGGCATCGTGCGCGACCTGCAGGTGGAAGCGCCGGGCGAACTGCGCGCCTCCACCGCCGAGCACATGCTTGCGCGGATCCCCGACACCGCTCCCTGACCCCCACTCCCCCACGAGGACATGCTTATGGCCACCACCAAGAAGGCCGCGAAGAAGCCGGCCGCACCGACATCCCAGTTCACCCCGGTCAAGACCCTGCGCGAACGCGCGCGCAAGAACGTGCAGGATGGCGCGATCACCGAGAGTTACCACGCCGACAAGGAAGCCGTGGTCGAGAAGCTCAACGAGTGCCTGGCCACCGAGTGGGTCTGCGTGCTGCGCTACATGCGCCACTATTTCACTGCGCAGGGCATGTTCGCCGAGAGCATCAAGTCGGAATTCCTGGCGCACGCCAAGCAGGAACAGGCGCACGCGGACAAGATCGCCGAACGCATCGTCCAGCTCGGTGGCGAGCCGGACCTCAATCCCGACACGCTCACCGAACGCGCCCACGCCGAGTACAAGGAAGGCAAGAACCTCAAGGACATGGTGCGCGAGAACCTGATTGCCGAGCGCATCGCGATCGACAGCTATCGCGAGATCATCGACTGGCTGGGCGACCGCGACACCACCACCAAGCGCATTCTCGAAGCCGTGCTGGCTGAGGAAGAGGAGCACGCCGACGAGTTCGCCGACCTGCTGAACGGCTGGATCGGCGACTGAGCACGACGCATCGCCGGGCATGGACAAGGCGGCCATTGGCCGCCTTGTCCGTTTCCACGAGCCGGGTTATTCGGAGGGCTCGAAACCGTGGACCGGCGCATCGCCCGCGGTCTCGGCAGCCACGATCACCACACCTTCGTTGCCGGCATCATCGGCTACAGCGTCGCCCTCGGCTTCGTCATCAAGCGACACATCGAGTCGCTCGATCGCCTGCAGCTTCTCGCCTTCGGCGACGCGGATCAGGGTGACGCCTGCGGCGTTGCGGCCGACCTGCGAGATCTGTGCGGCAGGCGTGCGCACCAGGGTGCCGCCATCTGAAATCAGCAGCACATCGTGATGGTCTGTCAGCTGGATCGCGCCGACCAGCCGGCCGTTGCGGTCGGTGGTCTTGAGCGCGATCACGCCCTGGGTGCCACGGCCCTTCTTCGGGAACGCGGACACCTCGGTGCGCTTGCCATAGCCGTGCTCGCTGGCGGTGAGGATGTCGCCTTCGCCATCGATCACGATGAGGCTGCGCACCTCCTCGCCCTGCGCCAGACGCATGCCGCGCACGCCGGTGGCCGTGCGCCCCATCGCGCGCACGCTGCCCTCGTCGAAGCGCACCGCCTTGCCGTTGCTGGCGAACAGCATGATGTCGCGCTCGCCATCGGTGAGCTCCGCGTTGACCAGCGCGTCGTCCTCGTCGAGGTTGATCGCGATCTTGCCGCGCGACAACCGGTAGGCGAATTCGGTGAGTGCAGTCTTCTTGACCGTACCGTTGCGGGTCGCGAAGAACACGAACTTGCCCTCCGCGTACTCGCGCACCGGCAACACGGCCTGCACCTTCTCGCCTTCCGTCAGCGGGATCCAGTTGATGATCGGCCGCCCGCGCGCGTTGGGGCCGGCGTCCGGCAGCTGGTGCACCGAGAGCCAGAACACCCGGCCCGCGCTGGTGAAGGTGAGCAGGGTGTCGTGGGTATTGACCAGCCAGAGCTTGTCGATGAAGTCCTCGTCCTTGGTGGCCGCGGCGTTGCGACCCTTGCCGCCACGGCGCTGCGCGCGATAGCTGGTCGCCGGCTGGCGCTTGGCATAGCCCGCATGCGAAAGCGTGACCACCACGTCCTCGGGCGCGATCAGGTCGAGGATGTCGAGGTCTTCCTCGCTGGCGCGGATTTCGCTGCGACGCGCATCGCCGAACTCGGCCTTGAGGTTCTCCAGTTCGGTGCGGATCACCGCCATCAGCACGCCCGGCTGCTCGAGGATCTCGATCAGGCCGCGGATCGTGTCCAGCAGCTGGCGGTATTCGTCGGTGAGCTTTTCCTGCTCAAGTCCGGTCAGGCGATGCAGGCGCATCTCGAGGATCTGCTGCGCCTGCACCTCGGTCAGCTGGTAGCCATCGGACAGCAGGCCCACGCCCTGCGGAAGGTCCTCGGGCCGCGAGGCCTCGGCGCCGGCCGCGCCCAGCAACGCGCCGACCATGCCCGGTTGCCAGCGCCGCGCCAGCATCCGCTGCCGCGCTTCCTCCGGGTTGGCCGAGGTCTTGATCAGCTCGATCATCTCGTCGATGTTGGCAAGCGCAACCGTCAGGCCTTCAAGGATGTGGGCGCGGTTGCGCGCCTTGCGCAGTTCGAAGATGGTCCGGCGGGTCACCACCTCGCGGCGGTGGCGCAGGAAGGCCTCGAGGATCTGGCGCAGGTTCAGCACCTGCGGCCTGCCGTCCACCAGCGCCACGGTGTTGATGCCGAACACCGATTCCATCGGCGTCTGCGCGTAGAGGTTGTTCAGCACCACCTCGGCGGATTCCCCGCGCTTGACCTCGATGAAGATGCGCATGCCGTCCTTGTCGGACTCGTCGCGCAGCTCGCTGATCCCCTCGAGCCTCTTCTCCTTCACCAGCTCGGCGATCTTCTCGATCAGCCGCGCCTTGTTGACCTGGTACGGGATCTCGGTGACCACGATCGCCTCGCGGCCATTGTCCGCCACCTCGATCTCGGCCTTGGCGCGGATCCGCACCCGGCCCTTGCCGGTCCGGTACGCCAGGTGGATGCCGCCGACACCGTTGATGATGCCGCCGGTGGGGAAATCCGGACCGGGGATGTATTCCATCAGGCCGTCGATGTCGATGTCCGGGTTCTCGATCATCGCCAGCAGCCCGTCCACCACCTCATTGAGGTTGTGCGGCGGAATGTTCGTGGCCATGCCGACGGCGATGCCGGCCGAGCCATTGACCAGCAGGTTCGGGAACCGGGTCGGCATGACCGTCGGTTCCTGTTCCTTCTCGTCGTAGTTGGGCTGGAAATCGACGGTTTCCTTGTCGATGTCGGCCATCAGCTCGTGCGCCATGCGCGACATCCGCGCCTCGGTGTAGCGCATCGCCGCCGCCGGGTCGCCATCGACCGAGCCGAAGTTGCCCTGCCCGTCCACCAGCAGGTAGCGCAGCGAGAACGGCTGCGCCATGCGCACCAGCGTGTCGTAGACCGGCAGGTCGCCGTGCGGGTGGTACTTGCCGATGACGTCGCCGACGATGCGCGCCGACTTGAAGTACGGCTTGTTGCTGTGCGCGCCCAGTTCGTTCATCGCGAACAGCACGCGCCGATGCACCGGCTTGAGGCCGTCGCGGACGTCCGGCAAGGCGCGCCCCACGATCACGCTCATCGCGTAATCGAGGTAGCTGCGTCGCATTTCGTCTTCGAGGTTGACCGGGATGATTTCGCGGGCGGAGTCGGTCGGTTGGGACATCAGGCTTCCGTGTTGGGATGCTTAGGGGGCGTCCTGCCGTCAGGCGTGGCGAGGTGACTTCGGCTGGCATCCACGTGCTTGCCGCGTCGCTCGGAAAAGACGTGAAATTCTACCATGTCCGGCGCCTGAATGACAGCCGGAATTGCGCGAAGAAACAAGGACTTGCGACTTCCTTGGTGGGTGAAGACGATCAGTCGCCGGCGCTGTCGAAAACAGCCTTCATCGTGGTGCGGTCGGGACGCAACACCACGCCCTTCTCGGTGACGATCGCATCGATCAGGTCGTGTGGCGTGACATCGAACACCGGGTTCCAGGCGGCGATGCCTTCGGCGACCGTGCGTTCACCGCGATGGCTCAGCAGTTCGGCGGCATCGCGTTCCTCGATCTCGATGCCTTCGCCATCCGGCATCGCCATGTCCACGGTGGAGCACGGCGCGACCACCATGAACTTCACGCCGTGATGGCGTGCCGCGATCGCCAGTGCATAGGTACCGATCTTGTTTGCGGTATCGCCATTGGCGCAGATGCGGTCGGCGCCGACCACCACCCATTGCACCTGACCGGTCTTCATCAGGTGCGCGGCCGCGGCATCGGCGATGAGGGTGGCGTCGATGCCATCCTGCTGCAGTTCCCACACCGTCAGGCGCGCACCCTGGTTCCACGGGCGCGTCTCGCCGGCGTAGACCCGGTCGATGCGGCCCTGCGCCACGCCGGCACGGATCACGCCGAGCGCGGTGCCGAATCCGGCCGTCGCCAGGGAGCCTGTGTTGCAATGGGTCAGCACCCCGCTGCCGGGCGCAATCAGCGCGGCCCCGAGATTTCCCATCGCGCGGTTGGCAGCCAGGTCCTCGGCCTCGATCGCCCGCGCCTCGCGTTCCAGCGCCATCCGCCAGTCGCTGCCTGCGCCCTGCAATGCGCTGCGCATCCGCGTCAGCGCCCACGCCAGATTCACCGCGGTCGGCCGCGCGGCATTGAGCCGCTGCATCGCCGGCTCAAGCCGTGCCAGGGCTTCCGCCCCATCGTGCGCTTCCACATCGCGCGCGGCCAGCAGCACGCCCCAGGCCGCGCTGATGCCGATCGCCGGCGCGCCGCGGACGGTCAGCGCGTGGATCGCCTCGGCAACCGCGTCGCTGATTTCGGCGCGGACATAGCCGGTTTCGAACGGCAGTTTGCGCTGGTCAAGCAGCTCCAGGGCGTCGCCGGTCCAGCGGATCGGCCGGATGCGGTCGTATCGGGCGTAATCGAACTCACTCATCCGGCAAGTTTAGCCCGCCGCCGCGTCCCTACCAGACGCGGAACTCGCCGCGACAGCCATCCGCCACCCAGACGCCACCCCGGTCCCAGCCCCAGTTGCGGCCCTGGATGCAGGCACTGCGCGAGACCTGCCGCACCAGCTCGGCGCCACGCGATACGGGTGCGCGGCAGTAGTTGCGACGGCCGTCGTTGGATGCGCAAGACACGCGCTGCTGGCCGTACCCGTAGCCGGAAGAACCATACCCTTGGCCGCGGGGAGCGCCGTAGCCGCCATAGCTGCCGTAATTGCCGTAACCGGCATTCGTGCCGCGCGGCGCGAATTCCGCCCGGCAACCGTGATCCACCCAGATCGCGCCGGGATCCACGCCCCAGTTGTGCCCTTCCCGGCAACGCGTACTGGACAGCTGACGCACCAGTACCACGCCGTAGCGCGTGTCGATCGGGCAACGATTGTTGCGGTCGCGGACCGATTCGCAGATCACGCTGCCCCGATAACCGTTCCAGCCGCGAGCGTCGTAGCCATTGCCGTAGCCATAGCGCGTGTCAGGCGCGCGTCCATAGCCATAGCCCGCGCCCGTGACGAACTCGGCGCGGCAGCCACGATCGACCCAGACCACGTCGCGGCCAATGCCCCAGTTGTGGCCTTCGATGCATTGCGTCCGCGAGGTCTGGCGGACCATCTGCACGCCCTGCCGGGTGTCCACGCGGCATTCTCGGTACCGACCGTCCACGGATTCGCACGAGAACCGCTGGCCTTGCCCGTAGGTTCCCGGCCACTGCGCGTGGGCCGCCAGAGGCGCAAACAAGCCAGCAGCCGCGACCAGCGCCATCATGCCTATGCGATTCATGCCCTGTTCCTCATGCCGATGATTCTTCCCGAGCATATCGACGCCGATTCCAGCCAACGCTGAACACGCCTGTGCGCGAATGCGCTGTTCAGTTGCCGGCAGCCGACCACACCGTGAACTCCGCACGGCACCCCTGCTCGACCCAGACCCGGTCCTCGCGCCATCCCCAGTTCGTGCCCGCAACGCAGTTGGCGCGAGACAGCTGGCGAACCAGTTCGACCGACGTCGCGCCCTGCACGCGACATTCGCGACGCTTGCCGTCGATCGACTCGCAACGCAGCGGACTGCCCTGCGGCGTCGCCACTGCCGCCTCGGGGCCGCGCCGGAACAGCTTGCGCAGGAAGCTGCTGCTCGGGCGTGCCTGTTCAAGGATCTGGAACTCGGCACGGCAACCGCGCGCGACCCAGACGCCGTCATCGTCGTGCCCCCAGGTCCTGCCAAGCTCGCAATCCATGCCGGAGAGCTGTCGGGTCAGGCGGACGCCGCCACTGGTGTCTGCGGTGCAATGCCGGAACCCGCTGTTGCGTGACTCGCAGCGCAGCGTGCGCCAGACGCGCCCCTCACCCGCACTGGCGCCCGCCGGGCGCTGCACGCCGAACTCCGCGCGGCAGCCCCGCGATACCCACACGCCGGTGTCGTCGCGGCCCCATGAATGGTTGCGAATGCAGGGGTTCCGGGAGATCTGCCGGAGCAGTTCCACCTCGCCCTGCGCCTTGCAGTGGTTCCAGTGGCCGTCCTTCGATTCGCAGCGGATGCGCGAATCCTGCGGTTCCGCCCGCGCAGCATCCGCGGGCAGCAGTGCCCACGCCAGCGAGGCGCCCAAGGTCAGGCTGAACACGGGCCGGATGATCGGGGTCCCCATGCACCGAATGTAACGCAGCGCGATGAACGATCCGCGAAGCCGTCAGCAGCGTTCAGGCACGGCTGAAATCGAAGGCCAGCACATCAGCGATGCGGGAAGTCTGCGACATCACCATCAACAAGCGGTCGATGCCGAGCGCCACTCCAGCGCAGGCCGGCAGCCCGTGCTCGAGCGCTTCCAGCAGGTGCGTGTCGAGGCCGCGTGGCGCGCCGCCGATCGCCTGCCGCATCGCCGCATCGCGGTCGAAGCGCGCCGCCTGTTCAGAGGCATCGCGTAGTTCGTGGTAGCCGTTCGCGAGTTCCAGTGGACCGAGGTAGAGCTCGAAGCGTTCGGCTACCGGCTCGCCCTCCCCGTCGTCACGCAGCTGGGCCAGTGCCGCTTGAGATGCCGGATAGTCGATGACGACGGTAATCGCATCGGCATCAAACCCGGGCTGGATGCGATGGGTCATCAGCAGGTCCAGCCAGTCGTCGCGGGTCAGGCCTGCGGGATCGATCAGGACATCGCCCAATGCTGCACGCAACACTTCCACGTCGCAGGTCGATGGATCGACGCCGAGCGTGCGCCGGTACAGTTCGCGGAACGCGACGACCTCAACGCTGGTCGCCCTGCGGCCCACCAGTGCCAGCGCGGCCTGCACGAGTGCCACGGTTTCGTCGATCAGCCGGAGATGGTCCCAGCCGACGCGATACCACTCCAGCATGGTGAATTCGGGGTTGTGGCGGCCACCGGCCTCGCCATCGCGGAACACTCGGCCCAGTTCGTAGCAATCCCCCATGCCGGCCGCGAGCAGGCGTTTCATCGCGTACTCGGGCGAGGTGCGCAGCCAGCGCGTGCGCGGCGCGCCATCGGTGCGGCCGGAGAATTCCAGCGAGAACGGCGCGATGTGCGGATCACTGACGCCCGCGAGCGACAGCACTGGCGTTTCCACTTCCAGCACGCCGCGCGCGTGGAAGAACTCCCGCACCATGCGATTGAGCCGGGCGCGCAGCCGTAGCGCATCCGGGCTGGCAGAAGGTGCCCATGCCATGTCCGCGCTGACGCCCGCATCCCGGCCCGGACCTGCGCTGGATCCGGTCATCGCTCAGCACTCATGGCGGGCGAGGAAATCGAGCAGCGCGGCTTCGTCCCAGACCTCGATGCCGAGTTCCTGCGCCTTGGCCAGCTTGCTGCCGGCAGCCTCACCGGCGATGACGATCGACGTCTTCTTCGACACGCTGCCGCTGACCTTGGCACCGAGGGCTTCGAGCCGGTCGCCGGCGGCATCACGACCCATGCTTGCCAGACCGCCGGTCAGCACCACGCTCTTGCCGCTC
>JAEXBT010000210.1 GCA_023393895.1 Pseudomonadota bacterium | reverse complement strand
CATCCTGCTGGCCGCCGCATACGTGCCGGCAAATGCGATCAAGGCCCGGCTTGGCCACCCGATGCTGCTCGGCACCCAGGTCTGGGCATTCGCCCACCTGCTGATGTCGGGCTGGCTGCACGCGATGATCGTGTTCGCCGCGTTCCTGCTGTGGGCGATGGCGGCATTCGCCAGCGCCCGCCGCCGGCCGGCGCCACCGCCCAGGACGACACGGCCCCCGATGACGGTGATCGCGGTGGGGGCCGGCACCGTCTCATACCTGCTCTTCGCGTTCCAGCTGCATCGCTGGCTGACCGGTGTGGCGCCGTTCGGCTGACCGGCCGCGCATGGGACAATGGGCACCGTTTCCCGCGTCCCACCCGCATGCGCCTCAACAAGTACATCGCCGAGACCGGCTTCTGCTCCCGCCGCGAGGCCGATCGCCTGATCGCGGCCGGCAAGGTGGCGATCAACGGTGAACGTGCACGGATCGGCGCGGAACTGGCTGAGGGCGACAGCGTCACCGTCAATGGCGAGAAGCTGGCGATGCGCAGCGCGGCCGCGGGCAAGCGTCGCCACGTTTACATCGCGCTGAACAAGCCGGTCGGCATCACCTGCACCACCGAGTCTGCGGTGAGGGGCAACATCGTCGATTTCGTCGGCCACGAGCAGCGCATCTTCCCGATCGGACGCCTGGACAAGGATTCCGAGGGCCTGATCCTGCTGACCAGCAACGGCGACATCGTCAACGAGATCCTGCGTGCCGAGAACAAGCTGGAGAAGGAATATCTGGTCGCCACCAATCACAAGGTGACCGATGACTTCCTGCGCGCGATGTCGCGCGGCGTGCCCGTGCACGGCCAGCTCACGTTGCCTTGCAGGACCGGCAGGCTCGGGCCGTTCGGGTTCCGCATCGTGCTGGTGCAGGGGCTCAACCGGCAGATCCGGCTGATGGCCGCGCACTTCGGTCACCGGGTGAAGCAGCTGGTGCGGGTGCGGATCGGCAACGTCAGGCTGGGACATCTCAAGCCCGGTCAGTGGCGCAACCTGAGTGACGCCGAGCTGCACGGGCTGCTGCCGAATCGAAACGAATGGTGAGCCGCGACGCTGACCTGTTCGGCGCGCCGGCGCGGGCCACCGACCGGCTGTTCTTCGGGCTGTTCCCGGATGCCGGGGCCGCCGCATCGATCGAACGGTACGCCGCGCAGCTGCGCCGACACCATGGCTGGCCGGGGCCGATGCAGCCGCAGGATCGACTGCACATGACGCTGTTCCATCTGGGTGACTGGGCCGGATTGCCGCCCGATGTGGTCGATGCAGCGATGCGCGCCGGCGACAACGTGCAGGCCCGCGCATTCGACATCACGCTTGATCGGCTCGGCAGTTTCGCGTCGCGTCGCTCACGCGCGCCGCTGGTGCTGCTGGCCGCCGAGCGTGAAAGCGGTGAACTGCACGAGTTCCGCACCAGTCTGGGACAGGCACTGACGCGGCAGGGCCAGGCGCCGGGGGGAGGGTGTTCACGCCGCACGTCACACTGGCGTATCTGTCCGAGACCCTGCCGCTGCAGCCGGTGGCGCGGATCGACTGGCGTGTCCGGAGCTTCCGGCTGGTGCACAGCCTGCTCGGGCAGGGGCGCTACCACGTGCTGGGCGAATGGCCACTGGCTGACTGAGTGCATCTAACGCGTGCTGCGCTGCCGCGCGATTCCTGGGCACCGGCCCCATATGCTTGCTGCAGACCTCCGGGGAACCGCGGATGATCGAAGCGAGCGACAACAACCCACGACCCATGCTCGTACCCCACGTCCGGCTGGAGGCGTCCGCGCCATGGCGCTGGTTGCGCAAGGGCTGGGCCGACGTGTGCCGCGCGCCGGCACTGACTGCACTGTTCGGCGCGGTGATCGTCGGGGTCAGCGTAGTGATCGCGGCACTGGCGTGGAAGCTGGGGCGCTTCGCGCTGCTGGCGACGCTGTTGTCGGGCTTCGTGTTCATCGCGCCGCTGATCGGTGTCGGCCTGTACTGCGTCAGCCGCGCGCTCGAAAGCGGCAGGACGCCGCGGCTCGCTGACTCCTTCGTGCTCGCGCGTCGCGTGCTGGGCCAAGCGGCGGTGTTCGCGCTGGCGCAGGGCGTCATCATCCTGCTGTGGTCACGGGCCGGGATGGTCATCACCGCCCTGTCGCCGATTACCGCGGGCGACCGCCTCGCGATGCTGGAGTACCTGGCCATCGGTTCGGCCGTTGGCGGGGTGTTCGCTGCGCTCACATTCGCGGTGGCGGCGGTGTCGCTGCCGTTGATCGCCGATCGCGAGATTGACATGGTGACCGCGGGCATTTCGAGCGTGAACGCGGTCCTGCGCAACAAGGGGACGATGGCGCTGTGGGCGCTGATCATCGTGGTGCTTACCGTGCTTGGCTTCGCAACCGCCTTCATCGGGTTGGGTATCGTGATGCCATGGCTGGCCTATGCCAGCTGGCACGCGTATCGGGATACCCTGCGCCCGGAGGCGTGGCCGAAACTGCCCTGAGAGTGGGCCCGACGGCCGTTGTTCAGACGCGGAACAGGCGGCCGATGGCCGGCGGCAACTCCTTCAGCGCATCCTTGAGCACGTGGCCAT
>JAEXBT010000020.1 GCA_023393895.1 Pseudomonadota bacterium | reverse complement strand
GATCAGGAATGCCGCCATGTACTGGTTGACGCGGTCGTCCACCGAGCCCCAGGCGCCCAGCACCACCAGCACCGTGGTGATCGTTGTCAGCACGATCAGCGCCACCGAGATGCCATCGGCACCGAGGTGGTAGAAGATGTCGTAGGCTGAGATCCACGCCTTGTTCTCGACGAACTGCATCCCGGGGTTGGCAAAGTCGAAACCGGTCAGTGTGCCGAGGCTGAGCATCAACACGAGCAGCGAAACCGCCAGCGCGGTCCAGCGCGCGGTGTTGGCCGGCATCCGGCCCATCGCCAGCAACGCCGCACCGCCGAGGATCGGCAGCCAGATCAGCAGGCTGAGCAAAGGCAACTGGCTCACAGGTGACGTCCCCTCTTTTCCTTTCGCGCTTGCATGCAATAAGACCGCATCACGTCCATGCCCTGATCATCCACGCGAGCAACACGATCAGGCCGATGATCATCGCGAAGGCGTAGCTGTACAGGCGGCCGTTCTGCACCTTGCGGGCCTTTCCGGCCACCGCATCCACGGCCAGCGCGCTGCCTTCCACGACACCGCGGTCGATCACCATCGAGTCGAACCAGCGGAAAGCCTTGCCAAGCAGCACGCCACCGCCGGCGAACCCGTTGATCCACAGCTTGTCGAAGCCGTACTTCTCCTCGAGGACGCGGATCGGCAGGCGGAAGATCTCAGCCGCCCGCTTCGGAAGTTCCGGACGTAGCACGTACATCAACGTGGCCAGCGCGAAGCCGGCAAGCGCCAGCCAGAATGCCGGCGTCACGAACCCGTGCAGCGCGAACGAAACCGGGCCGTGCCAGTCCTCGGCAGCGATCTTCGCCATCACGTCGCGCGCCGGCGCCAGGTCGATTGCGCCCTGGAAGAACGGCGCCCGCGCTTCGTTGCCGCTCCAGTCGGTGCCGAAAAGCATCGGCCCGGCGGTGAAGAAGCCGATGATGATCGAGGGGATCGCCAGCAATACGAGCGGCAGGGTCACTACCCAAGGCGACTCGTGCGGCTCGACCGGGCCATGGTGATCGTGGTCGTCGGCGTCATGATGAGGGTGCGTATCGCGGAAACGCTCCGGCCCGAAGAAGGTGAGGTACAGCAGGCGGAAGCTGTAGAAGCTGGTCACGAAGGCACCCAGCAGCACCGCCCAGTAGCCATAGGTAGCGATGAACCCGCCGGTCTCGGCAGCATGTTCGCCGGCGGCGACGATGAACGCGTCCTTGGAGTAGTAACCGCTGAAGAACGGCGTGGCGACGAGGGCGAGCGTGCCGATGACCGACGTCCAGAAGGTGATCGGCATGTACTTGCGCAGACCACCCATGCGACGCATGTCCTGCTCGTGGTGCATGCCGATGATCACCGAACCGGCTGCGAGGAATAGCAGCGCTTTGAAGAAAGCATGCGTCATCAGGTGGAATACCGCCGCCGAGTAGGCGGACACGCCGAGCGCAACGGTCATGTAGCCGAGCTGGGACAGCGTGGAATAGGCGACGACGCGCTTGATGTCGTTCTGCACCATGCCGATCAGCCCGGTCCAGAACGCGGTGGTGGCGCCGATGAAGAGCACGAACGCGAGCGCGGTCTGCGAGAGCTCGAACAGCGGCGACATCCGCGCCACCATGAAGATGCCGGCGGTCACCATCGTGGCCGCGTGGATCAGCGCGGAGATCGGCGTCGGGCCTTCCATCGAGTCGGGCAGCCAGACGTGCAGCGGGACCTGCGCCGACTTGCCCATCGCACCGATGAACAGGCAGATGCAGATGAAGGTCGCAGCGGTCCAGCCCTCGAAACCGGGGACGGTCTCGCCGGACAGCACCGAGATGTTGGCGAACACGGTGCCGTAGTCGAGCGTCTTGAACCAGTACATGATCGCAGCGATGCCGAGCAGGAAGCCGAAATCGCCGACGCGGTTGACCAGGAAGGCCTTGAGGTTGGCGAAGACGGCCGTGGGCTTCTTGAACCAGAAGCCGATCAGCAGGTAGGACACCAGGCCCACTGCCTCCCAGCCGAAGAACAGCTGCAGGAAGTTGTTGCTCATCACCAGCATCAGCATCGAGAAGGTGAAGAGCGAGATGTAGCTGAAGAAGCGCTGGTAGCCCGGATCCTCGGCCATGTAGCCGATGGTGTAGACGTGAACCAGCAGCGAGACGAAGGTCACCACTACCATCATCATCGCGGTCAGCTTGTCGACCATGAAGCCCACGTGGGCCTGGTAACTGCCGACCTCGAACCAGGTGTAGACGTTCTGGTTGTACGGCGAGGCACCCTGCCCGACCAGCTGCCACAGCACGTAGAGCGACAGCGCACAGCTGATCGCGACGCCGGCGATCGTGGCGGTGTGAGCGCCCGTGCGTCCGATCTGGCGCCCGAACAGGCCGGCCAGGATCGATCCCAGCAGCGGTGCCAGGACGATGATCAACAGGTGTGTGGTCGATAGGGTCATGGTTCGGTTTTCGCTGTCTGTTCGGCCTGCACGCCGGTCAGCCTTGCAGGCTGTCGAGTTTCATGACTTCGATCGTGCGCCGGCTTCGGAACACCGCGACCAGGATCGCAAGTCCGATCGCGGCCTCGGCGGCCGCCACCGTCAGGATGAAGAACACGAAGATCTGCCCGGCCGGATCACCCAGATGGCGCGAGAACGCCACGAAGTTGATGTTGACCGCGAGCAGCAGCAGCTCCAGCGACATCAGCAGGATGATCACGTTCTTGCGGTTGAGGAAGATGCCGGCGACGCTGATGCAGAAAAGCACCGCACCCAGCACCAGGTAATGGCCAAGGCCCACGGGGACATCCAGCATCAGCGCACCTCCTCGTCGTTGCCGGCCAGCGGGCGGACCGCATCCATCTTGACCAGGCGCACCCGGTCGGCCGCGCGGACCGCGGACTGCGCGGACGGGCTCTGTCGCTTGTTGCCGGGGCGCTTGCGCAGCGCCAGCATGACCGCCGCAATCACCGCCACGGTCAGGATCACCGCGGCAAGCTCGAACGGCAGCAGGAACTTGGTGTAGAGGGATTGCGCCAGCCACTTGGTATTGGAGATGCCGCTTGCCTCCACCGCATCCGGCCCGAAGCCGGTCAGGCGGGACTTGATGCCCAGCAGCATCAGGATCTCGACCAGCATGACGACCGCGACCACGAGGCCGATCGGCAGGTAGCGCACGAAGCCCTCGCGCATCGGCGTGGTGTCGACATCGAGCATCATCACGACGAACAGGAACAGCACCATCACCGCGCCGACGTAAACCAGGATCAGCGCAACGCCGAGGAACTCCGCGCCGGCGATGATCCAGGTACAGGCCACCGAAAAGAAGGTCAGCACCAGCAGCAGCGCCGCGTGCACCGGGTTCTTCACGCTGATGACGCCGACCGCGGACAGCACCGCGGAAATGGCGAAGACGTAGAAGGCGATGGTGATCATGGAGTCCATGTCGTCCTCAGCGGAAGGGCGCGTCGGCCGCGCGGCGCTCGGCGATCTCGGCCTCGAGCCGGTCGCCGATCGCCAGCAGGGTCGGCTTGGTCAGGATGTTCTGCCCGCGCCGCTCGAAGTGGTATTCGTGCACGTGCGTTTCCACGATCGAATCGACCGGGCAGGATTCCTCGCAGAAGCCGCAGAAGATGCACTTAAACAGGTCGATGTCGTAGCGCGTCGTCCGGCGGGTGCCGTCCTCGCGCTTCTCGGATTCGATCGTGATCGCCAGCGCCGGGCAGACCGCCTCGCACAGCTTGCAGGCGATGCAGCGTTCCTCGCCATTCGGATAGCGGCGCAGCGCATGGATCCCGCGGAAGCGCGGCGACTGCGGAATCTTCTCCATCGGGTACATGACCGTGTACTTCGGCCGGAACATGTACTTCAGGGTGAGCCACATCCCCTGGAAGAGCTCGATCAGCAGCAGGCTGCGGAAATAATGGACGACGCGGTTCATTGCCTCACACCCCCGCCTTGAACACGCCGTAGAACACCAGCAGGGCCGTCACCGCGATCCAGGCGATCGTGATCGGGATGAACACCTTCCAGCCCAGGCGCATGATCTGGTCGTAGCGGTAGCGCGGGAAGGAGGCGCGGAACCAGACGAAGCAGCTCATGAAGAAGAACACCTTGGCGAACAGCCACGGCCAACCGCCCTTCCAGATCCAGTCCACCAGCCCGTGCACGTTGCCGAGGTCGATCCAGCCCTGCAGCGGCGACAGCCAGCCGCCGAGGAAGAACAGCGCGGTGAGGAAGCTCACCAGGATCATGTTGGCGTATTCGGCCAAAAAGAACAGCGCGAACTGTGAGCCCGAGTACTCCACCATGTGGCCGGCGACGATTTCGGACTCGCCCTCCACCACGTCGAAGGGCGCGCGATTGGTTTCGGCCACCCCGGACACGAAGTAGACGATGAACAGCGGCAGCAACGGTAGCCAGAACCACTCAAGGAAGCCCGCATTGCCAGCCTGCGCCATGACGATGTCGCTCAGGTTGAGGCTGCCGGCGGCGATCATCACACCAACCAGCGCGAAGCCCATCGCGATCTCGTAGCTCACCACCTGCGACGCGGAGCGCATCGCGCCAAGGAAGGCGTACTTGGAGTTGGATGCCCAGCCGGCCAGGATCACGCCGTACACCCCGAGCGAAGTCATCGCCAGCAGGTACAGCAGGCCCGCGTTGGCATTCGAGAGCACCACCTGCGCGTCGAACGGCACCACCGCCCAGGCGGCGAACGCCGGCACCAGCGCGATCAACGGCGCCAACCGGAACAGGAACGGATGCGCCACGGACGGCTGCAGCACTTCCTTGAACAGCAGCTTGAACACGTCCGCGAACGCCTGCAGCACGCCGAAACCGACGTACATCGGCCCGTGGCGGGCATGCATCCAGCCGATCAGCTTGCGCTCCCAGACCACGTAGAACGCGACCGCCAGGATCACCGGCACCGCGATCGCAAGGATCTTCAGCACGATCCACACCAGTGCGC
>JAEXBT010000019.1 GCA_023393895.1 Pseudomonadota bacterium | reverse complement strand
ATGCAGTTGTCGGTGACGACGAAGGGCATGACGCTCGATGACCGGGAAAGTGGCGCTCCCTACGGGACTCGAACCCGTGTTTCAGCCTTGAGAGGGCCGCGTCCTGGACCGCTAGACGAAGGGAGCGGATTGGTCGCATGAATGCGAGGCGGTAGTATAGGCCCCTTCGCGCAGATTGGCACGCCCGCGGGACGATGTCCGAAACCCAGACCCCAGCCGGGACCGCCCCGGTCGCGACCCATATTCCCCGCGACGCCCACCCGGTGTCGCGCAAGGACATCAGTCCCAACGCCTTGCGCGTGCTCTACCGCCTGCGCGAGGCCGGTTTCCAGGCTCATCTGGTGGGTGGCGCGGTGCGCGACCTGCTGATCGGCGTCATTCCGAAGGATTTCGATGTCGCCACCGACGCGACGCCGGAGGAAGTGAAGGCGCTGTTCCGCAACTGCCGCTTGATCGGCCGGCGCTTCCGGCTGGCGCACGTGGTGTTCGGTCGCGAGATCATCGAAGTCGCCACCTTCCGGGCCGCCGGCGATGACGACGGCAACGGCGACCGGCAGATCCACGATGACGGCCGCGTGCTCCGCGACAACATCTACGGCAGCATCGAGGAAGATGCGGTGCGCCGCGACTTCACCGCCAACGCGCTGTATTACGCGATCGAGGACTTCTCCATCCGCGATTTCGTCGGCGGCCATGCCGACGTGCAGGCACGACTGCTGCGGTTGATCGGTGATCCCGAAGCCCGTTACCGCGAGGACCCGGTGCGGATGTTGCGCGCGGTGCGGCTGGCCGCCAAGCTCGGCTTCACCATCGAGGCATCGACGGCGGCACCGATCCCGCAACTTGCCGGGCTGCTGGCCGAGGCGGCGCCGGCGCGCCTGTTCGAGGAAACCCTGAAGCTGTTCCTGTCGGGCCATGCCGTCGCCAGCTTCGAGGGGCTCGAACGGCATGGCCTGCTCAAGGTACTGCTGCCCGAAACGGCGGGTGCGCTTGCCAGCAACCGCAGTGGCGCACTGCGCCGGATGCTCCTCGCCGGCCTCGCCAATACCGATGCCCGGGTGGCGCGTGAGGAGCCGGTCTCGCCGGCCTTCCTGTTCGCATTGCTGCTGTGGCCGGCGTACTGCCGCGTGCTGATGAAGCTGCAGGGGCAGGGCATGCACGCGGCCGAGGCGCAGCGTCGCGCCGCCGACCTGGTCACCTTGCATCAGACCCGGCAGATCGCGCTGCCGCGCCGTTTTTCCATTCCGATGCAGGAAATCTGGCTGCTGCAACCGCGTTTCGCCCAGCGCAAGCGGGTGGGGCGGCTGATGGCGCATCCGCGCTTCCGCGCGGCGTTCGATTTCCTGCAGCTGCGCCAGCACGCGTCCGATGAGCACGCCGCCGACATCGCGTTCTGGCGCGGCGAGCAGTCGCAGCATGACGAGGCGCCGCCCATGCCGGCCCCGGAGGACGAAAACCCCGACGCGATCGCTGCCGAAGAGGCCGCGCTTGCCGAAGCGCAGCCGCGCAAGCGCCGCCGTCGCCGACGCGTCCCGAAACCGGCCGGATGAACGAAGCCGCGTCCCGCCCCGCCGTCGATGCCTACGTCGGGCTGGGTGGCAACGTCGGTGAGCCTGCCGTCACGCTGCGCATGGCGTTCGCTGATCTCGATGCGCTGCCCGGAACCCGCCTTGTCGCGGCCTCCCGGTTGTATCGCAGCGCGCCTGTCGGCGGCATCGCGCAGGATGATTTCGTCAACGCGGTGGCGTGGATGGAAACCCGGCTTTCGCCGCATGACCTGCTGCACGCACTGCTGGCGATCGAGCGCATGCATGGTCGCGATCGTGATCGCGAACAGCGCTGGGGTCCGCGCACCCTCGACCTCGACCTGCTGATGCATGGCGATGCCGTCATCGATGAGCCTGGCCTGCAACTGCCGCATCCACGCATGCATGAACGCGCCTTCGTGCTGTTGCCGCTGCTGGAGATCGCGCCGGCGGTGGTGATCCCCGGCGTCGGGCCGGCGCGTGCTGCCCGGGATGCGCTCGCCGCGCGTGAAAGTTTCACCGTCGAGGCGTTAGGCTAGCCTGCCGCGCCCAACGGAAACGCGATGACCACCGCCTCCGCCAAACCCGTGACCGTGCCCGAGCTCGCCGTGATGCGTGCCGCTGGCCAGAAGCTCACCATGCTGACTTGCTACGACGCCGGATTCGCGCGCACGCTGGACGCGAACGGCATCGACCTGATCCTGATCGGCGACTCGCTCGGCATGGTGGTGCAGGGCGCCGATTCCACGCTCGCGGTGAGCGTGGACGACATCGCCTACCACACGCGTTGCGTGGCGGCTGCGACACGGCGCACCTTGATCATCGCCGACCTGCCGTTCCAGGCCGACGCGACGCCCGAGCGTGCGCTCGATGCGGCCACGGGCTTCCTGCAGGCGGGCGCCGGCATGGTCAAGCTGGAGGGCGCAGGCCACAAGCTCGACACGATTCGCTATCTGGTCGAACGCGAGATCCCGGTCTGTGCGCACCTGGGCCTGACGCCACAGTCGGTGTTGCGTTTCGGCGGCTTCAAGGTGCAGGGGCGCGGCGATGCGGCGGCGGAAAAGCTGCGCGCCGAAGCAAGGGCGGTCGCCGACGCAGGTGCCGCGCTGCTGGTGCTGGAGGCGGTGCCGTCGGTGCTGGCCGCCAAGATCACCGCCGAATCGCCGATTCCGACCATCGGCATCGGCGCGGGTCCTGACTGCGACGGCCAGGTGCTGGTCCTGCACGACATGCTCGGCCTCGACAGTGGCCATCGCCGCCCGCGTTTCGTGCGCGATTTCCTCGCCGATGGCGGCTCCGTCGCCGGCGCGATCGCCGCCTACGTGGCCGCGGTACGCGATGGCAGCTTCCCCGCTGCCGAACACGGCTACGAGGCCTGAGGGCACCGCGCGAATGATCACCGCGACGTCGCTTGATGCGCTGCGCGCTCAGGTTCGTGGCTGGCGCCATGCCGGCCAGCGCATCGCCTTCGTGCCCACCATGGGCAACCTGCATGAAGGCCACTATTCACTGATCACGCTGGCGCGCCGGCATGCGGACCGGGTGGTTGCGAGCGTGTTCGTCAACCCGACCCAGTTCGGCCCCAACGAGGACTTCGACCGCTACCCGCGCACGCCCGAAGCCGACGCGGAAGGCCTGCAGCAAGCCGGTTGCGACCTGCTGTGGCTGCCGACGGTCAAGGCGATGTATCCGCTCGGTGTGGCTGCCGCGGTGCGAGTCAGCGTGCCCGGCGTCACTGAGACCCTTGATGGCGCGCATCGTCCGGGGCATTTCGATGGCGTCGCCACCGTGGTCGCGCGGCTGTTCAACCAGGTGCAGCCCGATGTCGCCATCTTCGGGCGCAAGGATTACCAGCAGCTCGCGGTCATCCGGCACATGGCGCGTGACCTCGCGTTCCCGCTCGAGATTGTCGGCGCCGAGACCCGGCGCGAAGCCGACGGCCTGGCAATGAGCTCGCGCAACCAGTACCTGTCCGCGGACGAGCGGGCGATCGCTCCGGTCATTCATCGCACGTTGGAAGCGATGCGCGATGCGCTGCGTGCCGGCCACGTGCGCGAAACGGTCGAGGCCGATGCCTTGCACATGCTGGAAACGGCCGGCTTCGTGCCCGATTACGCAGTGATTCGCACGCCCGGATTCAGCGAACCGGAAGCGGATGTTCCCGGGCCGCGCGTGGCGCTGATCGCGGCGCGGCTTGGGCGCACGCGGCTCATCGACAACCTGGAATTCGCGATTGATTGACGCGGGCCGGAGCAGGATGAACGCCTGCATCGCCCAGACCGCCGCATTGTTGCGGTGCGCAAACCTACTGCCTACACTGCGCCCAGTTTTCCGGCCCGGAGCCGAACACCATGCTGTTGACCCTGCTGAAAGCCAAGATCCACCGCGCCTCGGTGACCCATGCCGAGCTGCATTACGAAGGCTCGTGCGCGATCGACAGCCGCCTGCTGGAGATCTCCGGCATCCTCGAGAACGAGCGCGTGGAGATCTACAACATCAACAACGGCGAACGCTTCGCGACCTACGCGATCCGTGCCGAAGCCGGTAGCGGCATCATCTCGGTCAACGGCGCCGCAGCGCACAAGGCGCAGCCGGGTGACCTGGTCATCATCTGCGCCTACGGCCAGCTCGATGCCGCCGAAGCCGCGAAGTACAAGCCGACGCTGGTCTACGT
>JAEXBT010000013.1 GCA_023393895.1 Pseudomonadota bacterium | reverse complement strand
GCAGTTCACCGACCTGCTGTTTGCCTGGAAGGTGGCCAAGTTCGTGAAGTCCAACGCGATCGTCTACGCCAAGGACAGCCGCACGATCGGCATCGGCGCGGGGCAGATGTCGCGCGTGGTCAGCGCGAAGATCGCCGGGCTGAAGGCCGAGGAGGCCGGCCTGCACGTGCCGGGTTCGGTGATGGCGAGCGACGCGTTCTTCCCGTTCCGCGACGGCATCGATGCCGCGGCGGAAGCCGGTATCAAGGCGGTGATCCAGCCGGGCGGCTCGATGCGCGACAGCGAGGTCATCGGCGCCGCCGACGAGCACGGCCTGGCGATGGTGTTCACCGGGGTGCGGCACTTCCGGCACTGATCCCGCCCTTCCACCCAAGCGCAGGAGCGCAGGCTGATGAAAATCCTGGTGATCGGTTCCGGCGGCCGCGAGCACGCGCTGGCGTGGAAACTGTCGCGCTCCAACCGCGTGGACGAAGTGCTCGTCGCGCCAGGCAATGCCGGCACCGCGCGCGAGCCGAAGTGCCGCAACGTCGCGGTCAACGCCACCGACATCGACGGCCTGCTCGCGCTCGCTCGCGACGAGGACGTGGCCTTCACCGTGGTCGGACCGGAGGCGCCGCTGGTGCTCGGCGTGGTCGACCGCTTCCGCGCGGAAGGGCTGCGCATCTTCGGCCCGACCGCCACCGCCGCGCAGCTGGAAGGCAGCAAGGCCTTCGCCAAGGACTTCCTCGCCCGCCACGGCATTCCGACCGCGTTCTACGCGGTGCACGAGGATGTCGATGCGGCGCTCGCCTACGTCCGTGACAAGGGCGCGCCGATCGTCATCAAGGCCGATGGCCTCGCCGCCGGCAAGGGCGTGATCGTGGCGATGACGCTGGCCGAAGCCGAGGCCGCGGTGCGCGACATGCTGGCCTGCAATGCGTTCGGCACCGCCGGTTCTCGGGTGGTGATTGAGGAGTTCCTCGAGGGCGAGGAAGCGAGCTTCATCTCGATGGTCGATGGCACCACCGCGCTGCCGATGGCGACATCGCAGGACCACAAGCGCGTTGGCGATGGCGACACCGGTCCCAACACCGGCGGCATGGGCGCGTACTCACCGGCGCCGGTGGTGACGCCGGAAGTGCACGCGCGGGTGATGCGCGAAGTGGTGGAGCCCACCGTCGCCGGCATGATTCGCGACGGCGTGCCGTTCACCGGTTTCCTCTACGCGGGGCTGATGATCGATGCCGCGGGTGCGCCGAAGGTGATCGAGTTCAACGTCCGCTTCGGCGATCCGGAAACCCAGCCGGTGATGCTGCGGCTGGACAGCGACCTGGTCGATCTGGTCGAAGCCGCGATCGATGGCCGCCTCGCCGATGTGCAGGCGACCTGGAACCCGCAGTGCGCACTCGGCGTGGTGATGGCCGCTAGGCACTACCCGGACACGCCGCGCACCGGCGACATCATCCACGGGCTGGATGCCGAGATGCCCTCGGACAGCAAGGTCTTCCACGCCGGCACCGGCTTCGATGGCGAGGGCAACGTGGTGACCAGTGGCGGCCGCGTGCTCTGCGCGTGCGCGCTCGGCAACACCGTGGCCGATGCGCAGCGCGTCGCCTACGCGGTGGTCGAGCGGATTGGCTGGGACGGCGAGTTCCACCGCGGCGACATCGGCTGGCGGGCGATCGGGCGCTGAGGTGCCACGCGCTTCGTGAACTATCTCGCCCACTGCTGGCTGGCGCGCCATTCGGACGATGCGATCCTCGGCGCGATGCTCGGCGATTTCGTGCTCGGCCAAGCCGCGCTTGCCGACTGGCCCGACCCGGTGCGGCGCGAGATCGTCCGCCATCGGCGCATCGACCGCTATACGGACGACCATCCGGCCAACGTCGCGACGCGCGCGCTGTTCGGCAATGGCCTGCGCCGCTATGCCGGCATCGTGCTCGACGTCTACTTCGATCATCGCCTCGCCCGCGACTGGGCGCAGTGGGATGACGCACCGCTCGAGACCTTCACCGCGCGCGTCTACCGCGTGTTGCTGGCGAATGACGCGCGGCTGCCGCCAGCGCTGCGCGCCATCGCGCCGCGGATGGCCGCGCACGACTGGCTGGGCTCGTATATGCAGCGCGACCGGGTGGATGCGGTGGTCGGTGGTCTTGCCACCCGGCTCTCTCGCAATGGCGAGCGCCTGACCGCCTGCCTGCCGGTGCTGCGTGCGCACGAGACCGAGGTCGATGCGGCGTTCGACGCGTTCTTCCCCGACCTTGTCGTTGCCGCCGAAGGCATGCGCGAAGCGCCGCTCGACTGAGCCGCGGCTCGTCATCGCCTTCGGCTATCCTCGCGCAAACTGCGGGGGATGCATGTCCGGCCACAACCAGTTCCAGCTGCTGCGCCAGCGCCGCTTCCTGCCGTTCTTCATCGTGCAGTGCCTGGGCGCCTTCAACGACAACGTGTACCGGCAGGCGATCATCGCGCTGCTGTTCTGGATGGGCGTGTCGGCCGAGGAGCGTTCGCTCTACACCAACCTGGCGCCGGCGATCTTCATCCTTCCCTACTTCCTGTTCTCCGCGCATGCCGGGCAGATCGCCGAGAAGCTGGAGAAGGCGCGGCTGATCCGAATCACCACGACGATGGAGATCGCGATCATGTCGCTGGCGGCGATCGGCTTCGTCACCCACAACATGGTCGTGCTGCTGGTCGCGTTGTTCGCCACCGGTGTGCAGTCCACGCTGTTCGGGCCGGTGAAGTATTCGATCCTGCCCGGCGTGCTGCACAGGGAGGAGCTGACCGGCGGCAACGGGCTCGTGGAGATGGGCACCTCGGTGTCGATCCTTACCGGCATGATCACCGGCGGACTCATCTTCTCGGTCGCAGGTGCCGCCGGCCCGCATGCGGCCGCGGCCACGATCATCGCGCTCGCGGTACTCGGCCGGGTGGTCAGCGGCTACATCCCGCCGGTCGCTGCCGGTGCGCCGGACCTGAAGATCCAGTGGAACCCGATCCCCGAATCGTGGGCGATCTGGAAGCTGACGCGCCGGCAGCCGGCGGTGCGCAACGCGATCCTTGGGGTATCGTGGTTCTGGTTCATCGGCACGATGCTCACGGCGCAACTGCCGACCTATGCGGAAGTGAACCTCGGAGGCCGGCAAGAGCTCTACATCTTCGCGCTGGCGCTGTTCTCGATCGGCACCGGCATCGGCTCGCTGCTGTGCGAGAAACTGTCGGGCCGCCGGGTCGAACTGGGACTGGTCCCGCTGGGCGCGCTTGGCGTGTCGGCCTTCATGCTCGACCTCTATTTCGCGCGTAGCGGTCAGTCGATGGTGGCCGGGCTGTCGGCGCGGCAGTTCATCTCGCAGCCGGGCAGCTGGCGCATCGTCATCGACCTGCTCGGCGTGGGCCTGTTCACCGGCTTCTTCGTGGTGCCGCTGTTCGCGCTGATCCAGTCGCGCACACTCAAGGCGGAGATGTCGCGGGTGATCGCCGGCATGAACATCCAGAACGCGGTGTTCATCGTGGCCGCGGCAGGCGTTGGGATCGCGGTGCAGCGCCTGCTTGGCTGGACGATCCCGCAGGTGTTCCTCGCGCTCGCCATCGCCAACCTGCTGGTGGCCGGATGGATCTTCACCATCGTGCCGGAGTTCGCGATGCGTTTCGTCGCCTGGCTGATGGTGGCGGTGCTGTACAAGCTGCGACCGCGCGGCGTCGAGGAGCACATCCCGGAGGACGGCGCGGCGCTGATCGTCTGCAACCACGTCAGCTACATGGATGCGCTGATCCTTTCCGGGGTGATCAAGCGGCCAGTGCGCTTCGTCATGTATTACCGGATCTTCAACATCCCGGTGATGCGCTGGATCTTCCATACCGCCCGTGCGATCCCGATCGCCGGCACGCGCGAGGACCCGGCGCTGATGCAGCGCGCCTTCGACGAGGTCGATGCGGCGCTCGCCGATGGACAACTGGTGTGCATCTTTCCGGAAGGCGCGTTGACGAAGGATGGCGAGATCGCGCCGTTCAAGTCCGGCGTGGAGAAGATCCTCGCGCGGGCGGCCGAGGCCGGGCGGCCGGTCCCGGTGGTGCCGATGGCGCTGCGCGGAATGTGGCGCAGCATGTGGTCGCGGCGCGATTCAAGGCTGGGGCGGATGCGCGTGCCCCGGCGCCTGCGCGCGCGGATCGACATCGTGGCCGGTGCGCCGATTGACGGGCGGATCGCCGATGCGTCGCTGCTGGAATCGCGGGTCCGGGCGCTGCGTGGCGCCGATGCCTGAGCACGCTTGCGCCCGCAGCGCACCAGCTGCCACCATCGGCGCGTGGCCGGCCCCCGCCGGCACGTCACCGGGGAAACCATGAACACAGTCAACGGCAACATCCCGAACCATCTGGCGTGGAACATCATCGCCACCATCATCGGCACGTTCACCTGCTGCCCGTTCGGCCTGATCGGCATCGGCGGCATCGTCTTCGCCAGCAAGGTGCAGGGCCTGATCGCGCGCGGCGACCTGGCAGGCGCGCAACGTGCGTCCTCGAACGCCAGGACCTGGGCGATCATCACCACCGTCATCGCAGTACTCGGCGCGATCTGGGTGGGCTACGTGATGGTGACCGGGGGGCCGGCGTTCTACCAGGAGATGATGCAGCAGATGCAGGCGGCGCAAGGCGGCGCGTGAGCGCATTGGCTTCCCTGACCGACCGGCCACCGCGCCTGCGCGGG
>JAEXBT010000205.1 GCA_023393895.1 Pseudomonadota bacterium | reverse complement strand
AACGTCATGAGCGAACGCTGGGAATACAAGGTCATCGACATCATCCCGCAGATTTCCGGGCGCCCCGGCGAGAAGGTCGAGCAGACCCTCAACGAGCTGGGCACCGAAGGCTGGGAACTGGTTTCGGCGCTACGCGCCAACCTGATGGAGCCGACCCGCCTCTACCTGAAACGCCGCAAGGCCTGAAGCAAGGAACCGCCATGAGTACCCGCTGGGAATACCACATCTTCAACATGCCCACCAACATCTGGGGATCGGTCAACGAGAAGAAGATCAGCGACCAGTTCGCGCTGCTCGGCCGCCAGGGCTGGGAGCTCGTGAGCTTCAACGCCAACCCGATGACCGGCTCGCCGCTGGCCATCTTCAAGCGGCCGATGTCCTGACATGCGCCGCGCCCTTCTTGCACTGGCCATCGGACTGATCTCGATGAACGCTTCCGCCCAGGTTGCGCCCGAACGCGCCCGTGAGATTGCCGGAAGCCTGCTCGATCACCTTGATCGCGGCGAATTCGCCCAGGCTGAAGCGATGTTCGACGAGGCGATGCGTGCAGCGGTCCCGCAGGACAAGCTGGCGGCGGTATGGCAGTCGCTGTCGCCGCCAAAGGCACGCGGCGACATGGCGATCAGCACCCAGGGCACCGTCCAGGTGACCCGCACGCCGCTCGACCGTGCCGAGGGGAAGCTCGTCGCCACCATCGCGATCGCCGCCGATGGCCGGGTGGCAGGGCTGCTGGTGCAGCCCCCGGGCGCGGAACCAACGCCGGCGCCCCCGGTGCCGGCCGACGCCCACTACGACGAACGCGACACCACCGTAGGCGATGGTGAGCGCGCCCTGCCCGCCACACTCGCCTTGCCCAAGGGCCAAGGCCCCTTCCCCGCCGTGGTGCTGGTGCATGGCTCCGGCGCGCATGACCGCGACGAGACGATTGGACCGAACCGGCCGTTCCTCGACATCGCGCGCGGGCTCGCCGCGCAGGGCATCGCGGTGCTGCGCTACGAGAAGCGTACCCACGCACGGCCGCAGGATTACGCGGACGGCGTCGACATCGACAGCGAAACCACTGACGATGCGCTGCTCGCGGTGGCGCGGCTGCGGCAGACGCCGGGCATCGATGCCTCACGCATCTTCGTGCTGGGGCACAGCCAGGGCGGGATGATGGCGCCGCGCATCGGCATGCGCGATCCCGCCATCGCCGGCCTGATCCTGTTCGCCGCGCCGGCGCGCAACCTGCTCGACATCCTCGTCGAGCAGAACGACCGCCTGCTGACGATGCAGGGCCAGCGCGAGAGCGACGCCGGCATCGCCCACATGCAGCGCCTGGAAGCGCAGGTGGGGGCGATCCGTGGCGATGGCGATGTCGCCACCACCGGCACGCCGCTCAACCAGTCCGCCGCCTACTGGCGCAGCGTGGACGCGGTTGACCCGCTGGCCGAGGCACGCAAGTCCACCCAGCCGCTTCTGGTGCTGCACGGCGGGCACGACATCCAGGTGGTCGATGCCGACTGGCAGGGCTGGCGCAGGGCATTCGGCAACGATCCGCGCGCCACGCTGAAGGCCTACCCGACGCTCAACCACCTCGGCATGGCGAGTGCCGCCGGTGCCGGCCTTGAGAGCTACGAGCAGCCGGGCCACGTCGATGCGGCGCTGATTTCCGACATCGCCGCATGGATCAGGGCACGCGGATGAGCACGCCGCGCCGGTTCGAGGTCACGCCACCCGACATGCGCTTCCCGGTGCTGGTTGTGGCGGCCACGATATTGGCCACCGTGGCCGCCGTGGTGCTGGCATGGCGCGAGCCAGGCGCCGACCGGACGCTGTGGTGGCTTTTCGCGCTGCTCCTGCTGCTGCCGGCGATGATGGTGCTCGCGCTGACCCGGCGCCGGGTGAGCCTTGATGGAACGACCCTGCACGTGGTCGCCGGGCTCAATCGCACCCGCATCAATGTATCCGCATTGCGGCTCGACGAGGCACGCACCATCGACCTCGACACCCACCCCGAACTGCGGCCGGGCATCAAGACCTTGGGTACCGCGATGCCCGGTTATCAGGCCGGGCATTTCCGGCAACCCGGCGGACGCAAGGTGTTCGCGCTGGTCACCGACAGGCATCGCGTACTTGCACTTCCCGCGCGGGACGGCCGCCTGCTGCTGCTGAGCATGACGCAGCCAAGGGCCTTGCTGGATGCACTGCACAGGGCTTCGCCATCGAAGTGAATGCCGCGCTTCGGGTAACCTCCGCCCATGCATCCGCGTCCCCGCCTCCTGCTCAACAGCGCCGAGACCGAACTGTGGCCGGCGTGGTTGCTGCGCGCCCGTGGCAACGGCGATGCGCGGCTGCTGGCACGTTCGCACTGGGTGATGCGGCGAAAGTCCGACGGACGCTACCTCGCTGCGCTCTCGCGCACGGGTGAGGTGACCGCCATCGCATCGCGGCTTGCGCATGAGCCGGGACTGGGCGAGGCCCTCCACTGGCGCGAGCGCCGCACCTTTCGCCGCGCAAGTGCCAGTCACCCGCCGGTCGAGCTGCCGCCGCACGGCCTCGACGCACGACTGCAGCAGCTCGGGCTGGATGCCTCGGAATACGCCACGCGCAGTGGTCTCGAGAGGATCGCCGAGCCTGACTGGCTGGCACTGGCCGGCTTCGACCGCTATCGGCGGCCGCTGTGGCTGCGGCCGGAGGCCGCGCGCGCCTGGACGCGCATGCACGCCGCCGCGCTGGAGGATGGCGTGGTGCTTGATGCGATTTCCGGCTATCGCAGCCATGCCTACCAACTCGGCATCTTCGAGCGCAAGCGCGGACGCGGCCTGACGGTCGAGGAGATCCTCGAGGTCAACGCGGCGCCCGGCTTCTCCGAGCATCACTCGGGCAGCGCACTCGATCTCGGCACCCCGGGCGAACCACCGGCCGAGGAAACGTTCGAAGCCACGCCGGCGTTCGAATGGCTGCAGGCCCACGCCGCCGACTTCGACTTCCACATGAGCTATCCGCGCGACAACCCCCACGGCATCGTCCATGAGCCGTGGCATTGGCGCTACCGGGTCGTTGCCTAATCCTGCGAGCGCCGGGTCGCGGTCTTCGCCCCGCCGCCGGCATCGGCGATCCGCCACAGATGAAAACTGGCCTGCGTGCGAAACGGCGCCCAGCGCATGCCGCGCGTCAGCGCTTCCCGGGGCGTGGGCAGCGCGGCCAGTCCATCGAGCACCTGGATGCCCTTGCGGATGCCGAGGTCGTCCACCGGCAGCACGTCGGGGCGGCCAAGCCGGAACATCAGCATCATTTCCACCGTCCAGCGCCCGATGCCGCGTACCGGCACCAGCGCGTCGATGATCGCGGCCTCGTCCATCCACGACAGCTGCGCCATCGTCGGGATCTCGCCGTCGGCCTCGCGCCGCGCCAGGTCGCGCAATGCCAGTGCCTTGTTGCCGGATACGCCGCAGGCACGCAGCGTGGCGTCATCGACCCGCCCCAGCGTCTCGCCATTCAGCCGGCGGCTGTCGATCGCCACCTCCACCCGCCCGACGATGGTGGCAGCCGCCTTCCCCGACAGCTGCTGGTAGAGGATCGCACGGGCCAGGGCATCGGCCGGGTCGAAGCGGCCCCGCCACTGCGCCTGCTGACCGATCGGGCCAAGTCGCGCGATCCAGCGCGCCAGCCTGCGATCGCAGTGTGCCAGATGGGCTTCCGCGACTTCGGTGTCGAAGCCGCGTGGATGCCGGGTCTTCAGCGTCGCCACTGCCCGAGCGCGTGCGCCAACCAGCCGACGATCATCAGCACGCCGCCCGCGGGCGCCAAGGTGGACGGTCCCCAGCCGAGCGCTGCAGCCGCAACGCTGCCGGTGAACAGCAGCGTGCCCAACCCGATCGCCGCCAGGCCGAGCAGCGCCATCCTGCGCACCGCCAGCGGCCCCAGTGCCGCGAGCGCCACGCCATGCGCCAAAGCGATCAGGCAGGCATTCGAAAGACCCGCGCGCGTTTCCGCATCCAGTCCGGATGCATGCGCGGCATAGGCAGCCAGCGCCACCGCGAGGCCGGCCAGCAGCGAACCGGCTGCGGCCAGCCAGAACCGCTGACGCATCTGGCGCTCGTTCAATGGGGCACGCATCGGCATGATCATCGGGTCTCCTCGCTGGTCTCCTGAAACACGAACGCCGCGGGTTGCGCGGCGTCGTGAAATGCGGCCTGGCGGATCGGCTTACTTCACCGGCCAGTAGAGCTCGAAGCCACCGTTCTCGGTGAACGCCGGGCCAACGCCGCCGGTGTAGATCTCATACGGGCGGTCCACCACCTCGTAGCCACGCACCGCGGCCCATGCACGCACGGCGTTGCGCATGGCCTCGAGCTCGGCGAAATAGCCGGTGAACTTGCCACGCGCGGCGCGGCGGTCCGCGTTCAGCTGGTACTTGACCGGGCCCTGGGTGTTCACCGTCAGCGCGGCACCCGCCGGGCCGGTTGCGCCGGTCTTGCGGACGACCTGGACCACGTCGAAGTTGTAGGTCTCGCGACCCAGCTCGTTGGTGATGATGCGGACCGGACCCACGGCCTCCAGACCGTTGGCTTCCATCGTGCGCTTGATCCACTCCTGGTTGGAGGCGATCGACGACTGGATCGTGCCATCGTCACGCTTGATCGCACCGGAGTTCACGAACAGCACGTGCTCGGCCGGGATGTTCACCAGCTCCAGTCCGGTCAGTCGGCTGTTGGCGATGCCGTAGTCCTGGTTGGGGATGCCGGCCAGCATGTGGCTCAGGCGCGCCAGGCCGATCTTGATGTCTTCGCCCATGTAGCTGTTGACGTACAGGCCGGCGAAGCGACCCAGCAGGTTGAAGCCGTAATCGACGTCATAGGTCTGGGTGATCTTGACGTTGCGGTTGTTGCGCCCGGTCGGGGTAAGCGTGATCGTGGAACGCTTGTTGGTGCCGAAGTCGTCGTTCTCGATCGCGTAGCTGACCTTGCTCTTCGGCGTGCTCTCGCTGATGGTCCAGGCGCCGCTGCCGATCGCCTTCTCCTTCGAGGCGTACTCGATCTTGGCGCCCTTGCCCTCGCTCGGGCCGGAGGTCTTGAGCTGAACGGCCGGATCGCGCGCGGGGATCGCGTTCCAGTCCCGGAAGCGTCCGAAGCTGTTGACCACGTCGAACACGATGGTCTGGCGACGGTTCGTCTCCACCGACTCGGAGACATTGCGGTGCGACGGCAGCACCAGGGAGACCAGCAGGAACAGCACGGCGACGATCGCCAGGGAAATCAGAATCTCGATCAAACGGGTCATTCGGGGGTTCTCCAAGGCGGCCGGAGCCGTCGCGGGGTCGCGGATTCGCAATCCTAACAAACACCGATGGCGCGGCGCGACATGTCACCGGCTTTTTTTCGCGGGTGCCGCGCCCGCGCATCCATACCGGGGCGCACCGGCGGCGGCCGGCCCGACCGCGCGCTCAGACCAGTTGCAGCTCGAAGGCCTTGAGCACCGCGCGGGTACGGTCGCGCACGCCGAGCTTGCTGAGGATGCTTGAGACGTGGTTCTTGATGGTGCCCTCGGCCACGCCCAGCGAGTTGGCGATCTCCTTGTTGGAAAAACCGCCGGCCATCAGCCGCAGGATCTCGGTTTCCCGTTCGGTCAGCGGGTCCGGCCGCTCCAGGCTGACGAAGGCGTTCTGCATGTGCTCGAGCCCCGAGAGCAGGCGCTGGGTCACCGCCGGCTGCACCAACGACCCGCCGGCCGCGACGGTCTGGATGGCGCCGACCAGCTGCTCCAGCGAGACATCCTTGAGCAGGTAGCCGCGCGCACCGGCCTTGAGTCCGGCCAGCACCAGCTGGTCGTCGTCGAAGGTGGTGAGGATGATGGTCGGCGGCAGCTGCTGGCTGCGCGAGAGCGCCTGCAGCGCCTCGAGGCCGGACATCACCGGCATCCGCATGTCCATCAGCACCACGTCGGGCGCGACTTGCGGGATACGCTCGACCGCCTCGCGGCCATCGGCCGCCTCGGCCACCACCTCGATGCCCTCGGCCAGTGCCAGCAGGGAGCGCACGCCCTGCCGTACCAGCGTCTGGTCATCCACCAAGAATACCTTGATCATCCCGTTGCTCCGGTCCCGTGCAGCACTGGTGGCTGCGTGATGTCATCGCCCAGCGGCAGGCGCAAGCGCACCGCGAATCCGCGGCTCGGTGCGGTATCGACCGACACCGTGCCCTGGTACTGGCGCAGCCGTTCCGACAGCCCGCGCAGCCCGTTGCCGGGCGCCAGCGCCTCGGCGCCACGACCGTCATCCCGCGCATCGACGAAGACGTTGCCGGCATCGCGCCAGGCCTTGATTTGCAGCCGCGACGCGCCCGAATGCCGCACCGCGTTGGTGATGATCTCCTGCACCGCGCGCAGCAGCACGTGTGCGCGGTCCGCATCGGCGATCACCAGGTCGTCGGGCACGTCCATGGCGATCGCCATGTTCGGCACGTTTTCGGCAAGCGGCCGCAGCGCGGCGGCGATGTTGAGCGCGGCCGCATCCTCGCGCATCTGGCTGACTGCCTCGCGCACGTCTGTCAGCAACAGCTTGGCCAGGGTATGCGCCTGCCGAACGTGGCCCGCGGCCTTGCCCTCGGACAGGTGCCCGGCCACTTCAAGGTTCAGGCTCAACGCGGTCAGGTGGTGCCCGAGCAGATCGTGCAGCTCGCGGGCGATCCGGGTGCGCTCGTTGACGCGCACGCTCTCGGCCAGCAGCGCGCGGGTCGCCCGCAGTTCGGCGTTCAGCCGACGCTGCTCTTCGCGCGCTTCGGATTGCTGGCGCGACACCAGCCCGGTGATGAAGGCGAAGGCGCACAGGCCGACGTAGATCAGCGACTGCAGGACCGCCGAGGGCCAGTCGAACTGCTGCCAGATCACCAGGATCGGCGCGATCGCCGCCTGGCTGACCGCCAACAGCGCGATCGCCCACGGCAGTGGCAGGGTCCAGGGCAGCGCGGTCGCCGCCACCACCATCAGGATGCCGCCGAGGCCGCTGCCACTGAAATGGCTGACCGCCACCGAGCACGCCAGCAGGGCCAGCATCAGCCCGTAATCGACGATGCCGCGACGCTGGCGCTGGCCCATCCGCAGGGTCAGGCCGAAGTACAGCGCACCGAAGCCAAGGTAGGCCAGCCAGCCCCACGGTCCGATCGTGGGCACCGCTGAATGTGCCCCCCCGCGGTTCAGGATGAAGGTGGTGTAGAGCAGCGGCGCACCCACCATCGCCCAAGTGAACAGGCCGGCGTAGCGGAGCAGGCGGGTATGGGAAATGCTGCCGAACATGGCGCATCTTAGCCACAGCCGCCGCGCCATCACCCGCCCCGGAAGTCATGCCCGCGACAGTCGGGCAAGCGATAATGCAGCCATGGTCGCGCAGGCGGCCCGCCCTACCGGAGACAGGAATGTCGATTGCCATCCGCGACGTGCGCGAGCACGAGCTGGATTCCGTCCTTGCCCTCAACAACGCCGCCGGCCCCGGCATCCTGCCCATCGACGCGGCCCGGCTGCGGCGATTCTTCGACACCGCCGAGTACTTCCGGGTGGCCGAGCACGACGGCAACCTGGCGGGTGTCCTGATCGCGTTCGGCGCGGATTCGGGCCACGACAGCGGCAACTTCCACTGGTTCCGCGAGCGCTATCCGGACTTCCTCTACATCGACCGCATCGTGGTCGCCAGCCGTCGCCGCGGCGGTGGCGTGGGCCGCGCGCTCTATGCCGACGTGCAGACCTATGCCGAGTCGCGCTATCCGGAACTGGTCTGCGAAGTGTTCATGCAGGAAGGTTCCGACCCTGCCCTGCTCTTCCATGGCAGCTTCGGCTTCCACGAAGTCGGCCAGAACCTGCAGGCCGACGGCACCCGTGCCTGCATGCTGATGAAGCCGCTGTGCAGCCACGCGTGGATCCGCGAAACCTATGGCGGGCAGCTGCCCAACGTACCCTGGCTGGTGCGCCCGCGTAGCCTGAAGATCGCCCAACGTCCGACCGGAACCTGCGCGTGAGCCTGCCCAGTTACGAGACCGCCGGCGAACTGAAGATCGGCCAGGTCGGCATCGCCAATCTGCGCGTGCGTGAATTCGACGTCGCCGCGCTGGCCGAGGAGATGCGCCAGCGGGTTGCGCGCGCACCGAAGATGTTCGACCGCGGCGCGGTCATCCTCGATTTCGGCGGCATGAGCCAGCTACCCAGCGTGGATCAGGCGCGCGCACTGATCGAGGCCCTGCGCGAGGCGGGATCGCTGCCGGTCGCGCTGGCCTACGGCAGCAGCGAGAACGATGCACTCGCCGTCCAGCTCGGGCTGCCTTTGCTGGCCAAGTTCCGCGCCCAGTACGAGCGTGCAGAGGCCGCCACCAACGAGCCGACACCTGCCGCCCAGGCGCCGGTCGCATCCGAACCCGCGGTGGCGCCCCGCCCGGCCACCACCGCCAGCGAACCCGGACTGATGCAGGCCGGTTCGGTCCGCTCGGGCCAGCAGCTCTATGCGGACCAGCGCGACCTGACCGTGGTCGGCATGGTCGGCGCCGGCGCGGAAGTCATCGCCGACGGCTCGATCCACATCTATGGCGCGTTGCGTGGCCGCGCGCTGGCCGGTGCACAGGGCATGGAGAAGGCCCGCATCTTCTGCCGCGAGTTCCACGCCGAACTGGTCGCGATCGCCGGCAACTACAAGGTGCTGGATGACATCCCCCGCGAGCTTCATGGCAAGGCCGTGCAGATCTGGCTCGAGGGCGAGGAACTGCGATTCGCCGCGCTCGACTGACGCGCCCCTCGCCATCTTCCAACCGCCCATTCATGTCCGTAGGGATGCCCCGCTCGGCGGCGGAGTCCGGTACGATGGCACATCGCCCCTGCGGCGCGCACCACAATCCCTTGTGGCCGACGCGGCCGCCACCACAACCTGCAGGAGACAGCCCTTGGCCGAGATCATCGTCGTGACATCCGGGAAAGGCGGCGTGGGCAAGACCACGACCAGCGCCAGCATCGCCACCGGCCTCGCCCGTCGCGGCAAGAAGACCGCGGTGATCGATTTCGACGTCGGCCTGCGCAACCTCGACCTGATCATGGGCTGCGAGCGCCGCGTGGTGTACGACTTCGTCAACGTGATCCAGGGCGAAGCCACGCTCAAGCAGGCGCTGATCAAGGACAAGCGGTTCGACACCCTGTACGTGCTGGCCGCGTCGCAGACCCGCGACAAGGACGCGCTGACCAAGGAAGGCGTGGAGAAGGTCCTCAAGGACATGGCCGAAGACGGCTTCGACTACAT